>CAZXRX010000004.1:0-93542 GCA_964642945.1 uncultured Flavobacterium sp.
CATAATTGCTGTAAATAATCTTATTCTGATAAATAAATCCTGGTCTTGGCGAACTTAAAGGCACGATGTCAATTTTTAAATCATAATAATTCTGCTGGGTTGTGACTGGAAAATAATAAACCGCCTGTGTATCAGAAGGTATTGTTAGGTTGTTATAAGATGGTGTTGAAACAGCATGCATCGCATTATAAGGACTTTCCACACTAAAATTAACGTCATATGAATTAACAGGATTCTGATCATAAATCTCGTAAATTCCGGACTGAGATATAAGCTGATGGAGAATTCCATCATCATTTTTTTGGTATTGAATGGTTCCGGCCGGAAAGTTAGGCTCACTACCTTCTTTTATACCGTTTGAATTAACATCCAAAAACGCATTGAGGAGCAACCTGGCACAACCGATAGTACCACTTCCAACCTGGCCAACATTAGATTGTGTAATTGTAGTCATACCTGAAGAATTAGAAAAATTCGTCACCAATATTAGATAATACTGACCAGGCAGTGCATTGTGGATAGTTGCGTATTCTGTACCTCCACTAGAATAATCGCACGAAACCACATGACTGGTAATCTGATTAAAATTATTACAGGCTATTGTTTGATTGGTAAACGGTCCGCAAAGGATATAATCCACGTCGGTTACAAATCCGTTGGAGTCAGTTTGTGCCAGGGTTAAATTAATATCGCCAGCACCACTGATTGGCATATAGAACCATCTCGGATTAGGAGTAGTATCCAAACAGCCTAACGGCCCAGTGCTAGGCACATTGACAGTATTTTCAAAAGGAAAATTAAGAGAGCCGCATAACGACGTAGAAGCGTTACACAATGGAGGTACGCTGCAATTGGAAACTGTCTTCAAAAAAGCCTGATAAATTACATCACAACCACCCGAACCTACTGCTTCTCTAACATAAATTGCAGGAGCAATTGTCTGCATAGGTAAAGTATAAGCTGAGGGATTTGTGATTGCATTAGTCATGTTTGCAGCGTCTGCCATGGTTGTATAATAACTCAACTGATTGTTGGAGTGTATCTGTAATCGAAGTGCTGTTAAGTCAAATACAAACAGTCCGTCATTATTATTATCACATTGTGTAAAATAAGATAATGAATCAACTTGAAAATCAGCAAGGGTAAACGAATTTATACTAAACCACGGTCCGTTGATACTGGCGAATCTTGAATAAATAGTGTAAGGGCTGGTAGGCGCGCAAAAAAAGGTAATGGGATTTACATTTGCGAATGCATCAGCATAATTTTGGTGATAGGTAACCCCATAATCTGCCGGATTTGATGCTCCCATAATCAATGGAGTATTTACCGTCAGATCAAAACACATTGTTGGTACATCGGCACAATCGGTTAGATTAAGGGATGGTTGTTGCGCAAAATTTAAAAAACTTGACAAAAGTAGTACTAAGAGAAGTAATGTTTTTTTCATGGTTTGGATGGTTTGCTACTGAAAACTAAACTTACTTTGCAGTATAACAGCCAATATACAAATTTTCAGCAAATTAACCTCCACGAAACCCTGTAAAAGCAAAAAAGCCATCCACAATAAAGTGGAAAGCTTTTCATTGGTCTAACTACTAAACCGTGTTCACCTTGCGGTGAACGAAAACAACACAACTATTTTTATTCCTTGTGAGGGGAACTTCCTTGGGCAAAAAAGCACTTCGTTAAGAAGTGCTTTTCCCAATTTAAGCGGTCTGGACGGGACTCGAACCCGCGACCCCATGCGTGACAGGCATGTATTCTAACCAACTGAACTACCAAACCTTCGCTTAATGCGGATGCAAATATACAACCGTTTTTGATTATTGCAAGTGTTTTGATTAATTTTTTTAAATTAATTTTTTCGGCTTATCCAAACATTTGCTTCTCAACCAAGTACGTCGTCAGTATTTTTTCAAAATCGGCGCCCACATTTACCGGGACGTATTTAATTCTGTTCTGGGCGCAGTTCATGGCGATGTTTTTAAAGTATTTCTTGATGTTTTTTTCGTATTCCTCCTTCACATTTTCGGCAAAAAGGTTGATGACTTCGCCCGATTCGACATCAATGAATTTTCGTGGGGTATTGTCAAAATCAAAAGACAGTTCCCTTTTTTCATCAATTACATGAAACAAAACCACCTTGTGTTTGTTGTGTTTCAAATGTTGCAACGCGTTGAAAAGTGCGTCTTGGTTGTCGTTTTGGAACATGTCTGTAAAAATGACAATCATGGAACGGCGGTGCATTTTTTCGGCAATCTGGTGAAGGAAAGTAATCGTGTCGGTCGGTTTGGCCATTTTGGGCGATTCGAGCAAATCTTCGAGCTTGTTGAGCAACATCCGGTGGTGGCGATCGCTTCCTTTTTCGGGTGCGTAATATTCGTAACTGTCTGAATACACGCTCAATCCTACCGCATCGCGCTGTTTCTTGAGCAAATTCATCAATACAGCCGACGCCAACACCGAAAAACCAATCTTGCTTTCATAAAAAGGCTGGTTGTTTTCCAGTTTCGGATAGTGCATCGACGACGAATTGTCAATAATCAGATGGCAGCGCAGGTTGGTTTCCTCCTCAAATTTCTTGGTGTACAAACGGTCGGTCTTGGCAAACAATTTCCAATCGATGTGTTTGGTACTTTCTCCGGTGTTATAGACCTTGTGTTCGGCAAATTCGGCAGAAAAACCATGAAATGGCGATTTGTGCATGCCCGAAATAAAACCTTCCACTACCTGGTTGGCGAGCAATTCCAGGTGCTGGAAACCGGTAATGAGTTCTTTTTGTGCTTCTATCTTCATAAAACCAAATGTAATAAAAGTACAGTCATCTAAACGTTAAAAACACATTAAAAATAAAGAAACCCGGCGTTTAACCGGGCTCCCATAAAACTAACTGATAAATTTATTTTTATTGCGTGCGTTGGAATGAGAAGGTTACATCGCCTGCATAATAAGTATTGTCCACATTTGTCGGATAAGTTTGAGTTGTACCACCCCTCCATTTATAGTTTAATATCTTAATATCACTCACGTTTATCGGATAAGTTGCCGCAGTACCTCCCGTACGGCGCCTTTCATACCAGTCGTTTGAATTCATGGTAATGGCATACTCCTTGTCTTTGGTAAGGCTCAAATCACTAATATCAAAGGTGTAGTTGGTTGCAGCAGCAGCCACGTTAACCGTTTCAGTACGCAGGGCCGTAGCGGTAGCCTTATCCCAAATAGTAATCCTCAAAGTAGGGTTGGCATCTGGCAATTTTACATTCAGGGCCGTGATTTTACCTTCTACTGTAGGCATAAATTCCAATCCGAACTCATAATCCCCGGAATTAACCCTATTGGTAACCGTTCCATCAAAGCCAGACGTGGTCAGGTAAGAACTGAGGATTGCGTATTCTGAATAAGTCGGGGTATCATCATCCTTGCTGCAATTGGTAAATAAAGCCACAAGACCCAGGGCGGCGGTCATCCTTAAAATTTTTGTTTTCATTTTGTTGTTTTTTTAAAGTTTAATACTCAATATGTTGTGACAAATTTAACATTTTTTTATCATAAAAAAAGGGGAAAAATCCCCTTTTTTTCCCAATTAAGTTATTTATAATTATTCTGTATGGCCACATAGAAGACCTACATTGCCATTTGCTGAACAGCTGAACATTTGATATTCTTTATTTTTACAATTGAATCCAGAAAATTACCTGCCCCAAATTCCCGGTTTTAAAAAAAGGTTTGGCCATACCTTGGCAATCTGCTTTGCCGGTATCGCCAAACCTTTAAGAACAACTAACTCACAAAAACATTTCTTTTAATTCGGAAGTTTGGTCCCGGTAATTTCCATCGGAAAACTTATGCGCTGTCCACCATCGGTTAAAGTATTCCAGGTTCCCACGGCAACTTCAAACTGTGAGGCATTGTTGACCCTGGCCGGGTCATGGGGCAGTTGGGTGTAAAAATGGGTGCCCGATGTGGTTTTGGAGCCCCATTTGATCCAGTAAGTACCGGGGTTAAGGTTCAAACCGCTTGCCTGGATTTTCATTTTATATACAATTCTTGTAGCGCCATCCGGCTGGCCCTGCATGATTCGTAGAAATTTTGAATCTTCAGCCGAAACAAACCGGTTGGTGGTTAAATCACCATAAATTTTAACCGCACCGGCAACTGAAGGGTCAGAAGTATAAATCTCATAATAAAATTCATTTACAGGAAATACAGCACCGGAAAAACCGGTTTGGTAGGCGTAAAAATAAAAGTTCTCAATGTTCCATTTTTCCCCGGAAGGAACCTGAAAATCATCGGTAAGCAGCCGATTGCCTAATGTTCCGACTATACCCCAGGTAGATTGGGGCGATTTTACTTCGCTCCAGGTATAACCAATCGGTACAGTAGTTCCGGCTGTTGACAACAATCCTGTTGACATCCCGGAACTTGCATTGTAGGTAAAAGCCTGCGGCTGTGGTGCTGCCGAATCATCGTCTTTACTGCAGTTTGCTAATAAAAATGCCAAACTCAGGACTAAAGCTGTTTTAAAAAATCGTGTAAAAAAATTTGTTTTCATTGGTTGTTTATTTAATAATTATAAACTCTACCCTGCGGTTTTGTTTTTTGCCTTCCTCGGTGGTGTTTTTGGCCAGCGGTTGGGTTTCGCCTTTACCGATTACTTGAATAAAGTCTTCGTTCAGGTTAAATTTCCGGACGAGTTCGGTTTTTACGGCCATGGCGCGTTGTTCTGACAACTCCAGGTTTTTCCTGTCATCACCATCACTGTCGGTATGCCCGGTAATGGAAATCCTGATTTTCGGGTTGTCCTGCAGTACCTTGCCGATTTCGTCAATCACCTTGGAACTGGAAGGCTTGATGATGGCTTTTCCGGAATCAAAAAGGATGTCATTGGTGGTAAAAGTGCCTGTTTCCAGTAACTTGTGGCGTGTATCGTCGGTGGCTTCAGCCAGACGAAGGTTGGAAATATAATACCGGTCTTCCGCATTGTAATAATCGTGGATGTAGAACATGAAACTGTTGTATTTTGCTTCCTGGAAAGCATTGGGCAAATCCCAGATTTTCTGTCCGCCCACATACATCCGCAACCGGTTTTTCTGACGCCAGATCTGTACCTTTACCTGATTGTTGTTGCCATAATTGAAAGTTTGGATTTCGATGTCGTTGCCCAATATCTTTTCACCATCTTCAATCACCTTGACGAGCGACCTTCCTCTTTTTCCTTCATTGAAAGCATCTGCCACGGTGGGGGAAAGTGATAACATCACCCCTTCTTTGCCGGTGGAAAATTCGTCCCACTTGGTATAATCGTTTTTCTTTTTCGACTCGATGAACCCGAAGTTCAAAAAGCTCGAATAAAACGAAAAACTGCCTTCATTGACATACAAATCGAATTCCAGGGTAAAATTGTCGGGCAGCTGCTTGACGTCGTTGATGGTAAAAGCCCCTTTGTTTTCGAGCTTTAACCAGCGTTGTGGGGTTCCGGAAATGGTCACCACTTCTGCGCTGCTGTTTGTAGACCAGTTCACCGGAAAATCCCCCACGGCATCCTGCATGAAATCTTCAAAAACCAACACCTTGTTGCCCGAAACAAAATCTTTTGCCGATTTTATTTCCTTTGGTTTTTTGGCATTTTTGTCCTTTTTTGCCTGAGGGACTTCAGTGGTTTCGGCTTCTTCGTCTGAGGATGACTTTTTGGTTTTCTTTTTCGGATTCAACACCTTGTCGGAAGCATCACTGGTGGTTTTCTCTGATTTTTCCTCCACTTTGCGCTCTACGGTACGGCCGGCAGCTTCCACCGCCTTGTCGCTCAATTTCTTAAGGAACTGGGCGTTGGCCTGAAAACCATACAAGAAGAGGGTCAATAGGGTCAATAGCGTTTTCATGACGTGTTGTTTTTAGTTTTTATAAAGGGTAAATTCGCCAGACACCGTGCCTTCTCCCTGCAAATCATCAGCATTGTACATTTTACTTGGCTGAAGCCTGACATTTTTGACGGTACATTTGATTTCGTTGCCGTTTACCGAAAAAATGAGTTTGCCTGAGTCGGGCTGGGAATCCCATACGTTCATCTTATTTTCCGGAAGGCCTTCGGTAAAACTGGCCGACACTTCATTGTCTGGACTTTGTTCTGCGGTGTAATCTTTGGGTATAATGGTATATTCCTTGCCATTTTCCGGAAAATTCTTGGTATTGAAATCAAGGACAAATGCCTTGGCAGGGTTGGTTTTATCTGTTACGGCAATGGTGAGTGTGCCCATGGTCTGTACGGCTCCGCAAATCCCTTCGGCTATGATTTGTTTGCCATTGCAGTTCAGGGTGATTTTTCCGGTTCCGGCCCTGGCAGCTACTTCAGTGTTTTGTTTGATGTCAGAAACCGTTTCGTTTACGGTAACTGCCTCTTCGTTTTTACAGGAAAAGGCAAGCAGCATCAAAGTGGTCGATAAAAAAAATAAAATTTTCATAATGTGTATGTTTAGATACGTTCGTATTCGTAATTGACGACATCGGTGGTATTGTTGAATGAGCGGGTTATTTTGGTCGGATAACCATCAGAATTGTATTCATAAGTGTAATTTACAGTACTTGAAGACGATTGGCTTTGACCCGGATTATTGGTATTAAAATAGGGCTCCCTGAATAGTAAAGGCAAACCGGAGTAGGGTAGTTTTTTATCGTCATAATTGGCATACACATTGGTGAAACTTAACTGCCCATTTGGCGTGTTTGCGCTCACACCGGTATACACAGCGTAAGAGGTCGTGTTTCCGTTAGCTATTTCGTAAACTGTGCGTGTGGTGGTTCCGTCAGCCCTGAATTCTTGTCGTTCGACAGCATTTGTGTTGTAGACAAAAAATAATTGCGAAAAATTGGTATAGGTACCTGAGCCCAAATATCTTTTGATTGTTACGGATTGCACTTTACCTTGTGAATTATAAGTATAGTTGTGCTTGAACCCGAAAGAAGATGATCCGGTATAATCGACAGTTACTTCGCTTACTTTGCCTGAGCTGTCATAGCTGTAATTTTCCACTGCCTGGGTGGTGCCAAAATTGAGATCACCCAATTCGATGGTCTTGATGAGCTGGTTGTCGCTGTTGTAAAAAAATCTTTTTGTGGTGTTGGCCGAGATTTCCTTGGTAATGCGGTTGGGTCTTACCTCAAGGGGCGCCTGTGAATCGTCACTGCTGCACGATGCCAGACCAATCAGGGTGGCGGCCATAAGCCATATTTTCAATGTTTTCATGATTCTTGTTTTAACTTCGTCAATTGTTATCTGTAAAAAGTGAGGGTGCCGCTAAGCGTGCCATTGTTGGCAAAGGCACCTACATTTCCATTGGTAAAAGCCCCACTGCTGGTTTGTGGGTATAAGGTGATTCCGGCCAGATTGGCTGTAATTTTATTGCCATCAACCACCAAGGTCAAGGTGCCCGAAGTGTTTTTGGAACTCCATTCGGTAAGTGTACTTCCGGCAATCTGGGTAATGTTCATCGTAATGTGGGAAGGATCGGTGTCCACAACACTTTCTACGAGGGTATAAGTCGTTGTGACTGTTGGCAGCGTAGTGATGTTGAAAAAGGCTGCAAAAGTGCGTTGGCTGTTTTCTGCATGGGTGGCCCCGATATAATTGGCTCCTCCGGCCACAGCCCATCCGCAGGGCCCGGTAACCTTGAAGGGTTGCCCGCCGGCAGTAAGCGTAATGTCTGCTGACCCAACGGCATTGGTTGGTGAGGCATTGTCGTCATCCTTGCTGCAAGAAAGGGAAAGTATGCCCAGCAGGGTAATCATCAAAATGGAAGTGATTTTTGTTTTCATTTTTTTATGGATTTTAATGGTTAAATTTTCTGTGTAAAAGGGCGCAATCACAGTTGCCTGTATTCGAAAACCCGGGTAAAGCCCGATGTTCTTTTAGACGGGTAATCGTCTGCGTTGTATTCAAAAACATAGCTGTTCAGTGGCCCGCCATTGGCCTGATACGATTTTTCGTTATTGACGGAAGAAGGGAACAAATAGGCAGCAGGCAATGATTCATAAGCATTTTTCCTGTCATCATAATTCCTGGTTTCTGTGGCAGCATAAGTTCCTAAAGGGTTGGCCACACTGACATTGGTATAATATTCCACCTGTGAGATGTTTCCAGCCGCATTGTAGGTATACACGTTCCTGAAACCGGTATTGTTCGTGGTAAAAATGTAGTTTTCAGTGACATTATTGCCACTGTACGAATACTGATACACGTCGAGGCCGTTACGTCCTTCTTTACGGACCACCTTGGTACCCGAATAAAAATACTTCATCACCAGCGCACCACCGGCAGCTTCGGTTATCTTGTCAAGCGTACCGTTTGAGTTATAGGTGAAATTGTGGTCTTTGGATGGATTGGATGCATTCCCGTTCTGTTTATAATTTACGAGACGGTTGTTGGTGTCATAAGTATACGTACTGATCAGCCCGTCAGAATCCACTACCCTCAAAAGCAAATTGGTTTTTTTTACATAAACGGCATCGTCATCCTTACTGCACGAAGCCGTCAGCAATACCAACATCAGAAGGCCAAAAATTTTATACGTGTTTTTCATGTTTTTAAGTTTTAATGTTAGTCATCAATGAATTATGAGACAAAAGTGCATCTCTTTCCGACCCGGAAAAACCACAAAAGGACGAACGACAATTTTAATACACCAATGACAGCATTGCCATTAAAATTATTATACCTGAATGTAATTACCTTCCATGAAAGCTTTAGAAAACACTTCAAAGGCAACTATAATATGAAAAGCATGGAAAGAAAATGAAAAAGTGCATTTATCCATTTCAGATAAGGGTGCTAGAGCTACTTTAGATAAATTCAAAGTTCTGGAAGGAACGATTATTACTTTAAAATTGTAATAAAAAAGGCCCAACTTCCGCCAGGCCAATCTTGCTTAAAAACTACTTCCTTAACTTTTCTTCATATTGTTGTATTTGTTGTTTGAGTGATTGAATTTTAGTGTTTTGCACTTTGATAGACAATTAAATCAAGGCTAAAGCTATTTTAACTTAACAAATATGGGGTATACTGCTTTTCAAATTTCGGCTTACGACTATTGGTTCCTATTTGATTTTTATGTCAAATAATCACATTATAGTACAATTAAATCTGCTTGGTGTTTTCTATTACGATAAATTCTTTAGAACAGATTATACAGTAACCGATGTAAATGAAATTGGTAGTATAAAAAGATTTTTTTGCATGAACACCTTTAGAGTTTAGAACATAAAATAATATCAGAATTAATGAAATTTTAATCCACCATATTTAAAAAGCCCTAATTGCACGTACTGTAGTTGCACCTGTCTTAGTCCCTCGGTCGGCTTGAGCAAAGCTGAAGGAGAAAAAGTATGCAGTGACTGCGTTGTTCTCGGTACTACTCCAGTAGGTAGGTGATATGAGTAAGGTATGCCCACCTGCACGCAAGCCTTTTTGCACAGTAAAGCGGTTGTAATACAATAATCCTAATTCGTCTATACTTGGCAAGTACCAACCTGGACCCAGGCTTGCAATGTATGTAGCAGCTGGGCTTCCTGACATTAAATTAGTGTTATAAAAACCATCATCGGTACGATTAGCATTTAATAATGTCCCTGTGGTTTGCCATGCAGTACTTGTCTGTTCGGTAAGTGCTATTATAAGGCCGTGTTCTAAGCCATCACTACCTTTGTATAAGTAAAAAATAACACCTCCATTAAAGGTTTCGCCAAGATAGTGGGTAAAACCACCAACATCTGCATTTGTTCCGTTTGTTCCTGGTAAACCTTGAATACCTTGCGGACCAGCTGCACCAGTTAAACCAATTGGGCCCTGTGGACCTGTTGCGCCTGTCAAGCCAATTGGGCCTTGCGGACCCGTTGCTCCTACAGCTCCATTTGTTCCATTAGTTCCTGGTAATCCTTGTGCACCCTGCGGACCAGCTGCACCAGTTAAACCGATTGGCCCCTGTGGACCCGTTGCTCCCACAGCCCCATTTGTTCCATTAGTTCCTGGTAATCCTTGCGGACCCGTTGCTCCTGTTAAACCAATCGGGCCCTGTGGCCCTGTTGCACCTGTCAAGCCAATCGGACCTTGCGGACCTGTTGCTCCTACAGCTCCATTTGTTCCATTAGTTCCTGGTAATCCTTGTGCGCCTTGCGGACCAGCTGCACCAGTTAAACCGATTGGGCCCTGTGGCCCTGTTGCTCCAGTCAAACCCTGAATTCCTTGTGGGCCCGGGTTTCCGCTAGCTGCATACAACGCAAAAGGCACGCTCAACAATTGTGAAGTTCCCGAAATGGTATAACTGGTTCCTCCCGTTAAATCAGTTTCTGTTTTTATGAAATACGGTCCGTTGGCCCAGTTAATGGCAGTGAAATTTCCCGATAGAACCGCACCGCCGCCAATTTCAAATGTGGCCAAACCATTGGCATTGGTGGTAGGTTGATGTGTTTCGGAGTAAACTACTGATCCGGTTGCCGAGGTTTGAAGGATGCTTATTTTCACACCAACATTGGCATTGGTGACCAGCGCATTGCCAGCATTCCGTATTACGGCCTGGTAGCTCATTTTTTGTGGTGCCTGCGCAAAAACAGCATTCAGTGAGCAGCAAACCGTAATCACTAAAAGCATCTTAACTATAGTGTGTATTGATTTTTTCATGATAATTTGATTTAATTGTTTTTAATGATTTTAAAAGATTTCAGTTGTTTGTTGTTTTCAGAAACATTCAGAATATAAACTGCTGAGGGTAGTATTTCCATTGTAATTTGTGTTTCCGATTGTGTGATTTTTTGACGTGACAGTTGTCTTCCATTCATGTCATACAATCGATATTCTAACTTGCTGCCCTCGTAATTTTGAATATTTAAATTCACGAAGGATGCTGTCGGATTGGGATAGACCGACATTTGTAAGGTTATTTCCGGAAAATCATCGTTTCCCAACGTAAAAATTTCAAACGGTTGCTCTACCCCTTGATTTACTGAGCCGTTGGTTCCCTCCTGATTGGCATAAACTACCTGACCGATTGAATAGCTTGATGTTCCGTTGGTTCCTGTTGCATTTCCGCCAGATGCTAAATTTGCTTGTTGGGCAGAAGCAGGAAACAGGACAAATAAAACAGAAGCCAGAAGGAGGTGCTTCACCTGTTTTTGTGATATTGGTTTCATAATTGTTATTTATTTGATTTCTAATTTTTCCAAACGTTTCAGGATTTCGGCATTGGTGGTTTCGAGCGATTTGATTTTGGCTTCCTGCTCTTTAATGGCTTCAATCAGTAAAGGGGTTATTGCCGCATAATCAACAAAGTACTCACCGCTTTCGTTTTTTTGAACCGCTTCGGGTAAAACCTGTTCTATTTCTTGTGCCAGAACGCCACTTGCCGCAACTGGTTTTTGCCCTTTTTTGACTTCTTCGGGCAATAATTTGTATTGATAGGTGTAACCTGAAATTTTTGAAATTTTAGTAGATGCCTCTTCAATTTTGGCAATGTTTTCTTTTTTGTTTTTATCGGATACTTGAAAATACTGACCGTTTGCTGCTATGTAGGCTACTTCGGCACCGTTATCATACGGATTCCCATTGTTGTCAATCCAGTTGTCTTCATCTACAATCCGCAATTGCCTGCCATCATCACCCGGCGACCAAATAGTGACATTATTGCCATCACCTCGGATTCCGCCTGTTTCAGATCCGCCTTCCTCTGACGATACCATAAAATCATCAGAAGTAGAACTGGCTGTAGTGAAATTTAAGTTTAAATCGGCAAGATGAACATACATATTACTATTCTTTACCTGCATTTCGTTACCCACTGTTGCAATGGTATTCACTTTCAAACGACCATTTATTTTTATTAAGTCATTATCAAATTCGCCATAAATTAAAGGATCAAGAGCTACATCACTATCGATGAATAATTTGTTGGAGCCCGTTTCATTATAACCCGCTTTAAAGCCAATGGCAATGTTCCCGTTTCCGGTTGTGTTATTATTTAATGACTGATAGCCAATTCCTATGTTGGTTTGTCCGGAACTGTTGTTGTTGAGTGCAAGGTTACCAATGGCTATATTGGCCGCTCCCGAAACATTGCGGTTTAACGATTGGCTTCCTATAGCTATGTTTGCATTTCCTGTCATTGGCGTGGCTGCCAACCCCATCAATGCTTTATGTCCGATGGCGGTATTAGCTGCTCCTGTTTCATTATTTCGGAGTGCCGATTCCCCAATGGCAGTGTTGAAATCTCCTGAAGTATTTGACCAAAGCGCTTGATAGCCCATGGCAGTATTTAAATTACCAACATTATTGGCAGCAGTTGTCGAACCTCTTAATGCTTCATAACCAACCGCCACATTTTTACTGTCAAATGGCGTGGTGGTGTTATTGGCATAATACATGGCCCTTGTTCCTATAGCGGTTGCTTTAGAACCTGATTTGTTGGTGTTTAAAGAATGTATCCCGATGGCAGTATTTTCACTTCCGATTGTGTTGAATTGCAGCGAATAATTGCCTAACGCTACATTGTCTTTTCCATTAGTTGTTGTTGTTGGGCTGTTGGCATTCAATGCTTCAATTCCGATGGCAATATTATTGGTGTCGAAGGCCGCCCCACCATTGGTAAAAATCTGATTCCTAAGTGCATACCTTCCGATGGCAATGTTTTTACTGGCGTTTTTATTGTCAGACATCGCAAAAAAACCATTGGCAATATTATCTGATCCCAGTAAATTCTCCCGTAAGGCATCAGAACCATAAGCACTGTTCTCACCGCCGGAAGTGTTTTTTTGCAAGGCACCGTCACCATAAGCTGTATTGTTTATTCCTGATGTATTGGCTGCCAACGCATTGACGCCAAATGCCACATTGTAAATTCCGGTATTTAATGGGTTCAAACAATTGAAACCGAAAGCAGTATTGTGGTCCGAAATTCTGCCCGAGTTGATGCTGTTTCTTTTAAAAAATAAATCTGCCGCACTTGTTGTTCCGATAAAATTTGACATCGTAGCAGCATTTCCGTTTAAACCCCATGCGTTTGCCCCGCTTGGTGCTTGCCAGGTGGCATTCCCTAAAGCATCTGAAGTTAACACATTACCAGCAACTGCGCCTGTTGTTACTTGCAAATCAGTCGTTTTGGTTTTGCCGTTTACTTCCAGTTTTTCAGTCGGAACAGGAACACCAATACCAATTTTTCCTAATGCTGTTGTACCCATATCGGCACCATAAATGACATTGCCTATAGACATTTGATCGTTTCCCGTTGGAATCGGCACTTCAGTTTGGTGACCAATCAATAAGTTATTGTTACCTGTAGTGAGTGTTGCTCCGGACCCAACACCAAAAGCAGTATTTTGATCTCCGGTTGAAGCACTTAACACATTTGTGCCTATCGCAGTATTGTTTGAACCGGAAACACCTTGCAATGACTGACTACCCACTGCGGTATTGCCACTACCCAAAACATTGAAGCCCCCTGAAATATAGCCAACAGCGGTATTGCCGGTGCCTCTGGTGTTTGAGAATAAGGAAGACACTCCCACGCCTACATTTCCGAATCCATCAATATTTTTAGATAGGGCATCATTTCCGATAGCGACATTAAAACCATCAGCATCTTCTTCTGCAACAAAATCATGCATCGCATTATACCCAATTGCCAAATTATTTGACTCCCATGGTAATCCGCCATTGGCGTAATTCATTGAAGTCAAAGAAAATGGTCCGATAGCAATGTTTTTTAATGCATTGACATTGGAGTCCAAAGCGTTAACGCCAAAAACCGTATTAGATTCGCCAAGCATTCCTGAAAACTGATTACCTCTTTTAAAAATTAAATCATTATTATCTGTTGTCCCGATAAAGTTGGCAGCAGGATTGGTTCCTGAGTTTCCTGTCAGTCCCCAACCTGCATTGCTCCCAACACCTTTCCATTGCGGAAGTCCTGTATTGTCCCAATAATAAAAACCGGGTTGTTTTCCTGCTGAAACCGTAGTTAGATATACCATCATGCCTTGTTGGGCCGCCGTCGGATTGGTAAGTGGAAACGCATCAATTCTTGGAATCAAAATCCCATCAGTATTGGAGGGTGTTGCCTGGTTGCCCGATTTAACATCGAGTTGCGCATTTGGCGTTGTTGTATTAATCCCTACTTGAGAATATCCGGATTGGATAAAAAACAGGTTGGCTAAAATGAACAGTAACTTTTTCATTTTCAGTTGATTTTAAGCAATTAATAATTTAAGCACCACAAATCTCATTTATTAGTAAAGACCATAAAACCACAAAAGGACGAACGACAATTTTAATACACCAATGACCGCATTACTATTAAAATTTATTATATTTGGATGTAATTACCCTCCATGAAAGCTTTTGACTGCATCATTGTTGACGACGACGAAATGGACCGCCTGGCAGTACTTTCTTACGCCAAAAGGTTTCCATCGCTGCGTGTTGCGGGGGTTTTTGATACGGCGGAAAAAGCACTCAACTTTTTGAGCACCAACGAAGTGGAAGTGGCCTTTCTCGACATAGAACTCGAAGGCGCATCCGGTTTGGAATTGCGGAAAAAAGCCCTCGAAATCCCGGTTTGTGTGTTTATTTCATCGCATTCTGAAAGTGCAGCCGAAACCTTCGAATTGCAAACACTCGACTTTATCGTGAAGCCATTCCGGTTTCCGCGCTTCGAACAAATGATGCACCGCCTTCATGAATTCATGGAAGTGAGGATGAAGGCCAGTCTTTTTGACGCCAGCCTGGGCGGAGATGCCGTTTATGTCAAAACGGGGCACGAGCAGGTGAAGGTTAAACTTCACGAAATACTATACCTTGAAGCCCTGAAAAACTATACCCTTTTGGTCACCGACACCAAAAGGCACTGCGTGTTATCGAACTTGGGGGAAATCCTCCAGGAAGACAAATTTCAATCGTTTGTCAGGATTCACCGTAGCTATGCGGTACAGAAACAATACATCCAGAAAATCGGAAGCCAGGAAATTGAACTCCACAACGGCAACTCCATCCCGGTAGGCCGAAGTTTCAAAGACAACTTAAACCTGATTATATGAAAAAATCGCTCCTTTTGTTGTCAGCCTTCCTATTGGCGAATATTTGCATGCCACAAAGCCCTACAAGTCCTGAGATTGACTCTTTGCTAACCGTGCTGCAATTGAAAAAAAAACCATCAGATCAACTTGATTTATTGGCAAAGATTTCAAAATCGTACCGCTTTGTAAACCCCGAAGAAGGAATCAAATATGGCGAAAAGGCACTTAAAATAGCCAAAAGCCTTAATTCTAAAGACCAACAGGCCAATGCGCTGAACGCCATCGGAATGAACTATTACAACATCAGCGAGGTAGACAAAGCAAAAGATTATTTTACCAAAGCCATAAAATTAGCCAAAGACAAATCGATTCTGTGTGACGCTTATACCAATTTAGGGAAGTATTATTTGGCCATCGCCGATTATTCCAACTCTCTGAAATACAATTATACTGCGTTAAAATTAAGCGAAGAAACCAATCTGCCCCTACAGTCTGCAGATGCTGCCTATGCCATTGGCATGACCTATAACTTTTTAGAAAATACCGACAAGGCGCTTGAATATTTTAAATATGCCCTGAAATTAAATACAAAAATCAACCGGAAAATAGGAATCTGTTCGAACCTAAGCGGAATTTCAAACCAATACGAATACCGTAAAGACTTCAAAACGGCAAAAAAATACATGCTCCAGGCAAGGACGATTGCCTATGAAATAAACGAGCCATATGCGATAGCCACCACCAATTCATCTTTGGGAAACATCTTGTTTAATCTCGACGACACCAACAATGCCCTCGATTGCATTATTTCAGCAAAAAAAACGGCAATGCAGATTAACCACAACCGGTTGCTCAGCAACTCCCAATTTCTTGAAGGAAGGATTTACCTAAAGCTATACAAAAGCGGCAAAAAATATAAAAACGTTAACTTACTCAATGAAGCTGAAAAGCTTTTTAAAAGTTGCATAGCCCTGAGCCAGGCCTCGGGCAACAAAGCCATTATCAGCCAATACTATGAAGCATTGTCTGATGTTTATTCGCTGAAAAACGAACATAAAAAAGCGAAAGAAACCTATATCATCTTTACTAGCTATCAAGATTCCATTTATGGTGAAGAAACCAAGCAAACCATCAAAACCATCGAAGACAAGCGCACCATCGATTTGCGCAATAAGGAAATACAAGTGAGCAAGCTGAAGCTGGCCAACAAAGAAAAAGAAAAATGGTTGCTACTGGCCGGCTTGGGTTTTCTGGGCATAATTGGAGGGCTGCTTTTCTACCAAAGCCGAAAACGCAAACAAACCAATCAAAAACTGCAGCTTTTGAATCAAAATCTTGATGCCAAAAACCTTGAACTCGACCAAGCCAACAAAGCCAAAACGCGTTTTTTCAGCATCCTGAACCACGATTTACGCAGCCCCGTTGCCAATTTGATTTTCTTTTTGCAGCTCCAGAAAGAAAGCCCCGAAATGCTCGACGAAGAAAGCATCAAACGCATGCAGGACAAAACGATGGAGGGTGCCGAAAACCTTTTGAATTCAATGGAAGACATTTTGCAATGGAGCAAAAGTCAAATGGAGAACTTTAAGCCGCAACCGCAAAAAGTCGCACTTGAATCGGTATTCGAAGATGTGCAAAAGCATTTTTCGGGGGAAGAAAAAATAAGTATCCGTTTTAAAAATCCGTCTGGCATACAAGTGATTACCGACGAAAACTACCTCAAAACCATCATCCGCAACCTTACTGCAAATGCTATAAAAGCACTGGTTGAAACAGAAAATCCAACCATTGTATGGAAAGCCTGGGACGAAAACGGCTACTGCTTCCTGTCGATTTCAGACAATGGAGAAGGAGCGACAGCCGAAGCCTTTAAAGCGTTGTACGACGAAAAAGAAGTGTCGGGAATCAAGTCAGGATTGGGCTTGCACCTCATCCGCGATTTGGCCAAAGCAATTGATTGCACAATTAACGTCGATTCGCAATTGAAGCAAGGAACCACAATAACTTTAAAATTACCGAAATAGGCCGAAGTTTCAAAGACAACCTAAACCTGATTTTATGAGAAAACTGTTGCTGTTATTTTGCCTCTTGGTCGGTTTTCTTTCGTTGTCACAAACCCCAAAAACAAAAGATTCGCTCATTGTTTACCTGAAAACCCAGCCCAAAGACACCAATTATGTTCAGGCGTTGAACGATTTTGCGTTCATCCATGTACAGGAAGGCAAAATGGATGAAACCCGTAAAATCATTACCCAAATGGAAAGCCTGTCCAAAAAGCTGGATTACGGTGTTGGTTATTATAAAGTGGTAAACATGCGCGGCATCATTGAATATTCAAACCAGAACCCGCAAAAGGCGATGGAATATTTCCTGCAGTGCAAGAAAATCATCGAGAAATACAAACTTCCGAAAAAAATCTACCAAAACTGGCTCAACAACACCGGCATTATCTACGACCAGATGGGCGACCGCGAAAAGGCAACGAAATATGCGGTAGAACTCATCAACTATCAGGAAAAACACAAACTCAAGCCACTCAAAACATCGCCCTATTACCAGTTGGCCGACAACCTCAAATTTTATAAAAAATACGATGAGGCACTTGTGTATTACAACAAAGGGCTGGCACTGGAAAAAGAATACAAAAACCCCACCGGCATTGCCATTGCCGAAAACAGTCTCGGGAACCTTTATGACGATTTGAAAAATGTTCCGATGGCCATCAAACACTTTGAAGTGGGGTTGAAAGCCGCCGAGGAAGCCGACTATAAATTATTGCAGACTGATTTACTGATCAACCTGGGACGCATGTACCGGCACCAGAATAATTTCGCAAAAGCCGAGAAGTTTTTCAGGAAAGCCGAAGCGATTTGTAAGGAATTGGAAGTAACGAAACCGTTAAAAACCGCCTACCAGGGATTGGGGGATTTGTATTTCTTTCAAAAAAAATACGCCCTTTCAGAAACCTATTACCTCAAATCATTGGACATAGCCAAAACCATCGAAGATCTGCAATCGGCTTACACCATCAGTCAAAACCTGGCCGATTTGTATGAGGCAACCACTGATTTCAAAAAGGCATTCTATTTCAAAACCAAAGCCGATGTGCTGAAGGATTCGCTTAATAAAATGGATATTGCCAAAAATACCGAAGACCTGCTGCGGAAATATGAAGCCGGAAAAAAAGAACAGCAAATCGCCATCAAGAATATCCAGCTCAACAACGCCAACAAACAGCAATGGTATTTTATCGGCGGGATTGTATTACTGGGAATTATAGGAAGCCTCTTGTTTTACCAAAGCCGCAACCGCAAAAAAAACAACGAAAAACTGCAGCGGTTGAATACCGAACTCGATGAAGCCAACAAAGCCAAAACCCGTTTTTTCAGCATCCTGAACCACGACTTGCGCGGGCCGGTGGCCAACCTGATTTTCTTTTTACAGCTGCAGAAAGAAAGTCCGGAAATGCTCGATGCCGAAAGCACCAAACGCATGCAGGACAAAACCATGGAAGGAGCCGAAAACCTTTTGAATTCGATGGAAGACATCCTGCAATGGAGCAAAAGCCAAATGGAGAACTTCAAGCCACAGCCCAAAAATTTCCGCATCTCATCATTGTTTGAAGATATCCGCAATCATTTTTCAAGTGAGGAAAAAATACAGTTTTCGTTTGAAAATACAGACAACCTCGAACTGCTCACCGACGAAAATTACCTCAAAACCATCCTCCGCAACCTCACCGGAAATGCCATTAAAGCCCTGAAAGACAAGTCTGATCCCAAAATAATCTGGAAAGCCCGCAAAGAAGGCAACCACGTCTTGCTGTCGATTACCGACAACGGCAAAGGAGCCACCGATGAAGCTTTCCGGGCCTTATTTGACGAAAAAGAAGTCTCCGGAATCAAATCGGGCTTGGGCCTGCACCTCATCCGCGATTTGGCCAAAGCCATTAATGGCAGGATTATGGTACAGACGCAAATCAATACAGGGACTACCATTACCCTCGAACTGCCATAAAAAAAACCCGGCTTTCACCGGGCTTTATAACTAATTCAAATCAAGGCGGGTTTTCAAACCACTACTAATTTTTGAGGAATTTGAAGCTCAGGTCGCCGGCATAATAATTCATCGGAAAAGCATTTGGGGCATCCTGGGCCGTACCACTCTTGTACCCATATCCGGTAATCACGATGTCTCCTACCGTAAAAGGATAAGTAACATTGGAGTTATCCGTTTTCCTGTGGGTATACCAGTCATCGCTGTTTAGCGTAATCCAATATTCTGTTCCGGCAACAAGGTCAAGGGCCGTGATGGTCAAGGTCGTTTCAACCCCAGCAGCGGCAACATTCATCGTTTCTGTCCTGAGGATGGCAGAAGTGGCTTTGTTGCGGATGGTCACGCGGAGTGCGGCATTGGCATCCGGTAATTTGGCCACGAGGGCCGTTATTTTCCCATTCACGGAAGGTTTGAACGAATACCCAAACTCATAGGGAGTACTGTTGACTGTAGGGGTTGTTACCTGGTCAAAGCCGGAAGCGGTCAGATAGCCCGACAACGGATTCTGTTCTACTGCCGGTGCCGGTGCAGGGGAATCATCATCTTTGCTACAGCTGGCCAGGTTGATGGCCAAACCAAATAAAAATAGGGCTTTCAAACTGTTGGAGGTCATTTTCATGATTGTTGTTTTCATTGTTTGTGATTTTTTTAGATTATTATGGTGCAAAGATGGGCGTGTGCTGCTTTTCAAAAAAGCACCAATAGACCAACAACATTTTAAATAGACAGACAACCGGAAAAAGAAAAACTTTTCTATATTTGATACAGTCATACCCTGCTTATGAAGACCTACAATTGTATTATCATTGACGATGATGAAATTGACCGGTTAACGGTGGTTTCCTACGCCAAAAAATTTCCGGCACTCCACATAGTCGGTATTTTTGCAAATGCCGCCGACGCCCTGCCTTTGTTGGAAACCCAAGCGGTCGACATCCTGTTCCTCGACATCGATATGCCGCAACTGGACGGACTCGATTTCAGGAAACAGGCCATGCAGGTACCCGTGTGTATTTACATTACCGCACATCCGGAACATGCCGTGGAAAGTTTCGAGCTCGACACCCTTGATTTTATCGTAAAACCCATTAAACTGGCCCGCTTTTCCCAAACCATGACGCGTATCGAAGACTACATGGAAATGAAGGTAAAAGCCAATCTTTTCGAATCCTCCATTGGCGGTGACACCATTTACATCAAGGAAGGACACGAGCAAACCAAGGTGAAACTACACGACATACTTTATCTGGAAGCCTTGAAAGATTACACCAAAATTGTAACCACCGCCAAGAGACACTGCGTATTGGCGAGTATCGGGACACTTTTAAAAGAAGACCATTTCAAGTCGTTCATCAGGATTCACCGGAGTTATGCCGTACAGAAACAATACATCCAGAAAATAGGAAGCCAGGAAGTAGAGTTGAACAACAAAACCACCATCCCCATTGGCCGGAGTTATAAAGAATCACTATCAAAAATCATATGAGACTATTGGTTTACCTGCTTTTACTCAGTCATTGCTGCTTTGCCCAAAACAGCGGCGCTGAACTCGATTCGCTACTGTTGGTTTCCAAAGGCACCAAAAACCCAACTGACCAACTGGAGTTATACCTCAAGATTTCAAAACTGTACCAGAACAGCAATCCGTCAGAAGGGATTGCCTATGGCGAAAAGGCGCTGAAAATGGCCACACAACTGAAAGATGCCGATCAGTTGGCCTTGTCGGAAATGTCGATTGGTGCCAATTATTACAATCTGGGCGACATTGAAAAAGCGAAAGGATTGTACCTGTCTGCATTGAAAAAAGCCAAAAAAAAGGAAACACTGAGCGAATGCCAAACCCTTATAGGTAAATATTACCTGGCCAAATCAGATTATCCGCAGGCACTCAGTTACAACCTCAAAGCACTGAAATTGAGCGAAGAGGCAAGCTATCAGCTGGGCATTGCCAACGCATCGTACACCATTGCCATCACCTACAATTACCTGAAAAAGCCAGAAAACGCCCTAAGCTATTTCAGGAAAGCTTTGACCATCCATCAAAAGCTTAAAAACAAAAAAGGCATCCGTTCCAACCTGGTCGGCATCGCCTCGCAATATGAATTCCTCAGTGATTACCAACAGGCCAAAAAATATTACATGCAGGCCAAAGACCTGGCTTATGAAATGAATGATGATTTCGCTATTGCCACTACCTCAGCGTCACTCGGAAACCTGTTGTTCCGGCTGGACGAAATCGAACCGGCACTCGAGCTTATCCTGGCTTCTAAAGCCGCCGCCGAAAAAATCAACAATGCGCGTGCCATCAATTCGGCAAAATTCCTTGAAGCCAGAATGTATCTGAAACTTTTCAAAGACGGGAAATCCTATAAAAAGGTAAACCTGCTCGGACAGTCCGAAAAGCTCTTGGTGGAAGCCATAGAAACCGAAAAATTATCGGGAAATAAAATTGTCATCACCCAGGGCTTGGAACAACTGGCGGAAGTTTATTCGCTTCGCAACGAGCATAAAAAAGCCAAGGAAACCTATGAGCTTTTCATGAAATATACCGATTCTGTATACAACGAAGATGCCAAACAAACCATCAAGTCGCTCGAAGACCAACGCACCATAGAGCTCAAAAACAAGGAAATACAGGTAAACAAACTCACGCTGGCCAATCAGGAGAAAGAAAAGTGGTTCCTGATTTCAGGATTGTTGTTTTTGGCGATACTCGGGGGAATGCTCCTCTACCAAAACCACAACCGTAAAAAAACCAACCTGAAACTTCAGGCACTCAACCAGGAACTCGACGTGGCCAATAAAACCAAGACCCGTTTTTTCAGCATCCTGAACCATGATTTGCGCGAACCGGTTTCAAACCTCATCCACTTTTTACACCTGCAGAAAGAAAACCCCGAACTGCTTGACGACGAAAGCAGAAAACGCATGGAAAACAAAACCATACTCGGGGCCGAAAACCTGTTGGATTCGATGGAAGACATCCTGCTCTGGAGCAAAGGACAGATGGAGCACTTCAAGCCTCAAATGGAAAAAGTAGCAGTCTCTTCTGTTTTTGAAGATACCCGCAAACACTTTTCCAGTGAGGAAAAAGTAAAAATAGCATTTGAAAATCCAACCAATATTCAAATGACTACGGATGAAAATTACCTCAAAACCATTATCCGGAACCTTACCGGAAATGCCATCAAGGCCTTGAAAAAATCAGAAAATGCTACCATTACCTGGAAAGCCTGGCAGGACAACGGACATACCTATCTTTCCGTCACAGACAATGGGCCGGGTGCTTCAGACGAACAATTCCGGGCGTTGTATGATGAAAAAGAAGTGGTCGGAATCAAAACCGGGCTCGGGCTGCACCTCATCCGTGATCTGGCCAAAGCCATCGGATGTGGTATTTCAGTAAATTCAAAAATCAATTCGGGAACCACCATTACGCTGCAATTCTAAATAAAAAAAGCCTGGCTTGCACCAGACTTCTTATTCAAATTATAAAGAAACGATTACAACAAAGCGTCAATCGCATCGGTATAGGTTTTCTTTGGCGCTACGCCTACTTGTCTTCCTACCACTTCCCCATTTTGGAAAATCAATACGGTCGGAATGTTACGTACACCATATTTGGCGGCAAATTCCTGGTTGGCGTCTACATCGACTTTTCCTACCACTGCCTTGCCTTCATATTCGCCGTGGATTTCATCGATAACCGGGCCTACCATTCTGCATGGTCCGCACCAGGCTGCCCAAAAATCTACCACTACGGGTTTGTCTGATTTCAAAACTACTTCATCAAAAGTAGCATCTGTTATTGCTAATGCCATATTTTTTTATCTTTTATTGTATTTTTAAAGTACAAAGTTACAGAAACAATTCGGGAAACATTTAGCTGTTGTATTTTTTTTAGCTATTTTTTGATTGAGATTATTGATTGGAAATTTTTACTGAATGAATAGAGCTTTATGAAACATTAATTTATTATTTTTGACTAAACCGAAGCTGTATATCATGAAAAGATTATTTATTTTATTTGCCACAATTTCCTGTGCCCTTAGTTATTCCCAAATCGATTTCCAAAAAGGATACTATTTTGAAAATTCAGGAGAAAAAACAGAATGTCTGATAAAAAATTTGCAATGGCTGAACAATCCCACAAAATTCACTTACAAATTAACTGAGGATGCCCCTCAAAATGATATTTCAATCGAACAGGTAAGCGAGTTTGGGGTTTATGGCGATTGCAAATATGTCCGGAAAACAGTCAATATTGACCAATCCAATAATAAGATAGGCAACCTGACGGATAATAGAAACCCCACTTTCGTCGAAAAAACGCTCTTTTTGGAAGTTTTGGTAGAAGGAAAAGCCAATTTGTACTATTATAACTCAAATGAGTTGGAAAAATATTTTTTCAAACCGGAAAATTCTGAAATCGAACAACTGGTATACATAAGGTATTTTCCAGATGAAAACAGGATTACGGTTGCAGAGAATAACAAATACAAGACCCAACTCTGGAATACGATGAAGTGTCCGTCTTTTTCCATCAAAGAAGTAGAAAATTTAAATTACAAGAACCAAAGCCTGGTTGATTTTTTTAAGAAATACAATGCATGCTTCGAGCCAAATACAAAAGGAGCAACTGTTGCAACTACATTTGTAAAAAAAGAACGTACTGCAAAATTCAACCTGAGTGCAAAAGCAGGAATTTCCTATTCTTCACTTATGATTACCTTATCAGATGGTAAATCATTGGAATTCGGAAATAAAGTATCTGGCAGATTTGGGGTGGAAGGCGAACTCTTATTGCCTTTCAATAAAAAGAAATGGTCTGTTTTTTTCGATCCAGCCTATAAATACTACAAGAATGAAACAAGTTTGGCCGTTTTTGGAGGCACAGCTTACCCAACTGTTGACTATAAAGCAATTGAAATTCCTTTAGGAATGAGACATTATTTCTTCTTAAATGATGCCTCCAAATTATTTCTGGAAGGGCTGTTGATTTATGACTACGACTTAAATTCAATAGTGACTGTTAGTCAAACGTATAGCTTGGAGGCCAACTCATCACTAGGCTTTGGCTTTGGAGTAGGTTATAAATTCAAGGAAAGCTTTAGTGTAGCATTGCGATACAATACCAATAAGGATATTATGTCGGAATACAGTTTTATGAGTTCAAGTTTCAAAAATTCATCGATAATTTTCGGCTACACCTTATTTTAACAAGAAGCTGTTAATTCAATTTAAAATGAAGCTGCATCTTTTCCAATTCCTGCAATAATTCGTTCGAAATTTTGATTTTCAGCTTACGGCTTGGCATCATGACCGAGGTAATCACACGGGTTTCCTCGGTAACTGTCGGAACAACAACTTCTGTTTCGTCTTCTATAATCATTTCTGTTTCCGGATCAATTTGCGGAGCTTCAGCAGTTGCGGTTGGTACTTCAACTGCGACTTCCTTCTTGACTGTCTCCAACTCCATCACTTCAAATGCTACCTGATGATCGCCTTTATTGACTTTAAAAATACCGTCCAATTGTTCAATCAATTGATTTTGCAGGTCTTTGATGTCCATACGGATGATGAGTTTTTTGGCAAACGACGGCAACACATCCTGTAAATACTGCACCAACTGAAATTGCATCCGCGGTTCCCCTTTCTTACCTTCCTGGTTCATCCAGCCTTCCCTTACCAACACTTTGAGGTAGGTAAAATTGTTCTGAATCAAAAAGTGACGGAACTTGAGGTATTCTTCCCCAAAAATCCGGAACTCATAGCTTTCGTCATAGCCTTCGAGTACAAACGAGCCCCAACCCTTGCCGTTCTTGGCCGTTTTGTGTTGCACATTGGTGATGATGCCGCCAAAAGAAAGGGTTTTGTTGATGTGTTGTTCGAGGTTTTTAAGCGATTCCAAACGGGCGTTACAGAAGTACTTCATCTCAAAACGATAGTCGTCCAGCGGATGTCCGGAAATGTAAATCCCGACGACTTCTTTTTCCTTGGCCAATTTTTCCATGGTGCTCCAGTCTTCGCAGGGCGGCACCACCGGTTCGGCAATCTGCACATCACTGGCTTCCCCAAAAAGGCTCACCTGGGCAGAATTTTCGTTTTCCTGGAACTTGGCTCCATAACGGATGGCTTTTTCCAAAAACGTAATCCCGTCTCCTTCTTCATGGAAATACTGCGCCCTGGTGGTTCCGGCAAACGAATCAAAACCTCCGGCCAGCGCCAAGTTTTCAAAGGCTTTTTTGTTGGCGGCACGCAGGTCAATGCGTTTGGCCAGATCAAAAATTGATTTGTATTTGTTGTCCTTGCGGTTTTCAACAATGGTTTGTACGGCTCCCATTCCGACGCCTTTTACGGCACCTATTCCGAAACGAACCGCATAGTCGTCGTTAACGGTAAATTTGTAGAAACTCTCATTCACATCGGGGCCCAATACTTTCAATCCCATACGCTTGCATTCTTCCATAAAGAACGACACCTGTTTGATGTCACTCATGTTGTTGGAAAGTACTGCGGCCATGTATTCTGCCGGATAATTGGCTTTCAGATAGGCGGTTTGGTAGGCAATCCAGGCGTAACAGGTGGAGTGCGATTTGTTGAAAGCATATTCGGCAAAAGCTTCCCAGTCTTTCCAGATTTTTTCGAGCTTGTCTTCCGGATGGCCTTTGGCAGCGGCCTGCGCAATGAATTTCGGCTTCATTTTGTCGAGTACGTCGCGCTGTTTTTTTCCCATCGCCTTACGCAGTACGTCGGCATCACCTTTGGAGAAATCGGCCAGTTTTTGTGACAAAAGCATGACCTGCTCCTGATAAACGGTGATTCCGTAGGTGTCCTGTAACAGTTCTTCACAGGCTTCCAGATCATATTCGATGGGTTCTTCGCCGTTTTTCCGTTTGATGAAACTCGGGATATAGGCAATCGGGCCGGGCCGGTACAAGGCATTCATCGCAATGAGGTCATTGAATACCGTCGGCTTGAGTTCCTTCATGTACTTCTGCATCCCGGGGCTCTCATATTGGAAAATCCCTACTGTTTCGCCACGTTGGAACAATTCGTAGGTTTTCGCATCGTCTATAGGGAAACTATCAGGGTCAATGTCTTTCCCGGTGCGGTATTTGACAAGTTTAACAGTGTCTTTGATCAGGGTTAGGGTCTTGAGCCCCAAAAAGTCCATCTTAAGCAATCCGGCGCTTTCAACGACCGAGTTGTCAAATTGGGTTACGAACAAATCAGAATCTTTGGCGGTGGCCACCGGCACGAAATTGGTGATGTCGCTCGGGGTGATGATAACGCCGCAGGCATGGATACCGGTGTTGCGCAGGTTGCCTTCCAGAATCTGGGCCTGTAGGATGGTCTCACCGCTCAGGCTGCTTTCCTTCGAAAGGCCGATGAGTTCCTTGATGTTGTCAAAATCTTCCGGGCGCAACACTTTTTTGTATTCGCCTTCGGCTTCTTTCAAAAAACGGGCGAGGCTCCATTTGGACGGAATCATCCCCGGAATCAGTTTGGCTATTTTGTCGGCTTCAAACAAGGGCAGATCAAGCACCCTGGCTGTATCACGGATGGCCGATTTGGCCGCCATGGTACCATAAGTAATGATTTGTGCTACCTGTTTGGAACCGTATTTTTCAATGACATAATCCATCACCTTGCTGCGGCCTTCGTCATCAAAATCGATATCGATATCGGGCAGCGACACCCGGTCTGGGTTGAGGAAACGCTCAAAAAGGAGGTTGTACAACAGTGGGTCGATGTTGGTGATGCCCAGGCAATAGGCCACTACCGAGCCCGCTGCCGAACCACGTCCCGGACCAACGGAAACGCCCATACCACGTGCGGCGGCGATGAAATCCTGTACAATCAGGAAGTACCCGGGATAACCCGAGTTTTCGATGGTTTGGAGTTCGAAGTCAATGCGTTCCCGGATGGCTTCGGTAATTTCGCCGTAACGTCTTTCTGCCCCTTTGTAGGTGAGGTATTTGAGGTAGGCATTTTCGCCCCTTTTGCCGCCGTCAGTTTCGTCTTCCGGAACCAGGTATTCGGTTGGGATTTCAAATTTCGGAAGCAGTACTTCACGGGCAAGGTTATAGGTTTCGATTTTATCGGTAATTTCAATGGTATTCGAAATCGCTTCGGGCAAATCGTGGAAGAGTTTTTTCATCTCTTCGGCCGGCTTGAAATAATATTCCTGGTTGGGCAAGCCGAAACGGTAACCACGGCCACGGCCTATTGGGGTGGTCTGTTTTTCGCCGTCACGCACGCATAGCAGGATGTCGTGGGCATTGGCATTGGCTTTGTCGAGGTAAAAAGTATTGTTGGAGGCGACAATTTTAACCTGGTGTTTTTTGGCAAATGACACCAACACCTCGTTGACACGGTTTTCGTCTTCCTGGTTGTGGCGCATGATTTCAAGATAGAAATCATCCCCAAATTGGGATTTCCACCACAGCAGGGCTTCTTCGGCTTGGTTTTCGCCTATATTCAGGATTTTACCCGGAATTTCCCCATAAAGGTTTCCAGACAATACAATGAGGTCTTCCTTGTATTGTTCGATGATTTTTTTGTCAATACGCGGCACATAATAAAAGCCTTCGGTATGGGCAATCGATGACATTTTGGCCAGGTTGTGGTAGCCGTTTTTGTTCTTGGCCAGGAACACAATCTGGTAGCCATTGTCTTTTACCGATTTGTTTTTGTGGTCTTCACAAACAAAAAATTCGCAGCCTACAATGGGCTTGATAATGGTTTCAATAGGCAGTTCGCCCTTTTCAACAGCCTCCTTGTTTTTGGTCTCAGCCGTTTTGTTATGGCCTAGGATGTCGCGCACAAAATGGAAGGCACCCATCAGATTGGCATGGTCGGTGATGGCCACGGCTTTCATTTTCTGGGCGACGGTGGCTTTAACCAACGACCCCACACTGATGGTCGATTGCAATACCGAAAACTGGGTATGGTTGTGCAGGTGGACAAAATCGGTATCACTCAGGATTTGTTTGTTGTCGGACAATTCCTGTTGTGAAATGGCAGGTGCCTGTTTGTCACCCAGTTGCTGGCGTATTTTGTCTGATTCCTGTTTGAGGTTGACGTGTCGTAGCCCTATCGGTTGGATTTCCCGTGGGTTTTTGGCCTGGAAAGCTTCGAAATATCCGGCTGGTGCTGCCAGTTCTTCGGTCGTAAAAACTTCCCTCCGCACGAGTTCAAGGAAACAGCGTGTGGTGGCCTCGACGTCTGCAGTGGCATTGTGCGCTTCAGCAAACGGAACGCCGAAAAGGTAGTTATGTAATTCCGTTAAGGTCGGCAGTTTGAATTTTCCGCCGCGTCCTCCGGGTAATTTCAATAAAGAAGCAGTGACTTCGGTACAGGTATCGAGAATGGGCATTGCGTTCATGGGGGCTTCCATTCCCATACGGTAGAATTCGCAACCCATGATGTTGACGTCAAAACCGAGGTTCTGCCCGACTATGAATTTGGCTTGGGATAGCGCCAGGTTGAATTTTTCGAGCACTTCACGCAAAGGGATGCCTTCGGCCGTGGCCAGTTCGGTGGAAATGCCATGAATCCTTTCGGCATCATAAGGAATGTTGAACCCTTCGGGCTGCACCAGATAATCCTGATGGTCGATGAGCTTCCCCATCTCATCGTGCAGCTGCCAGGCAATTTGTATACAGCGCGGCCAGTTGTCGGTGTCGCTGATGGGGGCGGCCCAGCTTCGTGGCAAACCAGTGGTTTCTGTATCAAATATCAAGTACATCGGTAAGTGTTTTGTGGGTTTGAAGGTGAAAATTCGACCTTTTCAAAAGTACATTTTACCCCCCTAATAATCAATTTTAGTTATCAACAAAAAAACCGAAACGGTTCACTTTTTTCCAAAAAAAAAGCCATCCGTAAAACGAATGGCTCTTGATTTTTTAACAGTTGGTGATTAATAACCGCCTCTGTTTCCCCCGTTGCTTCTATCATTGTAGCCACCTCTGGAGTTTCCACCGCCATAACTACCACCACCTGAGCGGTTGTTGTTGAAGCTTCTTCTTTCTCCTTCTGGTTTTGGCTCTGATTTGTTTACCACAATCGTACGTCCTTCTACTGTTGCACCGTTCAATTCGTCGATAGCTTTTTGGGCTTCCTCGTCATTAGACATTTCAACAAAACCAAATCCTTTACTTCTTCCAGTAAATTTATCGGTAATAATTTTAACAGAGTCAACTGTTCCGTAAGCCTCAAAAGACTCTCTTAAATCTGCTTCCTCAATACTCCAAGGAAGGCTTCCAACAAAAATGTTCATATGTAAATTTTAAAATTTTGGTAAATATAGGTAATTAAAAACGCAATACGGCACGAATCAATTTTAATTAATAAAAAATTAATACTGCCTGCTTAATTTACCAAAGTAAATGGGATGTTATGGAAGGCTCCGTTCTGGAAACTCACCAACTGGTTGGCAAAAGGATGGTCTACTGCATTTTTGGCCGTAAAACGGAAGTTACCCGAAATACCATTCTCATCGAAGCTGGTGATTTCAATCACACTCAATATCTTGAATTTGGCATTGTTGTTCCCGCCACTGATAGAGATGATGTCTCCGGGCTCATAACCCGTTCCCGGCAGGCTGACAGTCACACCCTTCACGACCCCGTTGTCATCTACTGTGGTGTCTACGCGCATCCCGGTTCCGTTGCCCGAAGAACTTGTGGGTACGGAAATTGAAGAAGTATAACCACTACCGCCGACCAATACCGGATTGTTGATATTGAAAATAGGCCCATTGGCGTCATAAGTAAGGTAATGCAACACCTCATCGTTGAAAGTCGTGGTGAAACCAGCCCAATTCTGGACATCGGTTGAACCCGTATAATAATAGCCTTCCTGGGTATCCGACAGGTTCAATTCAACCTGTTCGTTAGCCATCAGGCCCACAATACGAAGGTGTCCGTCAGGGTATATGTAAGCCTTGAAATCTTCGGCACGCCACAAGGCATCGTCTTTAAAAGCCTGAAAACCAGGCGCAGGCACTGACACCTCTTCAGAACAGCCGGCAAAAACAAATAAAATCACGATAAGGGAAAATAATCTTTTCATTGCTAAAATAAATTTACAAGAGACAAAAATAGTTTTTTTAATGAACCGACCTATTTTTTTTAACTAAAAACCAAAAAAATTATGTTTTTTCAAACAGCCAGTAGTTTGATACAAAAAGTTTTGTATATTTGCACCCTTAAAAATAACCGGGGTCGCGTACCCCAAATTAATCAAATAGATTATGTCAGTAAAAATCAGATTACAAAGACACGGAAAAAAAGGGAAACCTTTTTACTGGATCGTTGCAGCCGATGCACGTTCAAAAAGAGATGGTAAATACCTTGAAAAACTAGGTATCTACAATCCAAACACCAATCCTGCGACAGTAGAATTGAACCTTGACAAAGCAGTACAATGGTTGCACAATGGTGCACAACCAACCGACACTGCAAGGGCCATTCTTTCTTACAAAGGCGCCTTGATGAAACACCACCTTGATGGCGGAATCCGTAAAGGAGCCCTTACCCAAGAGCAGGCTGATGCCAAACTAGCCAAATGGTTGGAGGAAAAAGCAGCTGCCATTGTAGCCAAAAAAGATGGTTTGTCTAAAAAACAACAAGACGAAAAAGCCAAAGCATTGAAAGCGGAAAAAGCAGCCAATGAAAAACGTATGGCAAAAGCTGAGGAAGCTGCCGCTGCTGCTACTGAAGAAGTAGTGGAAGAAGCAGAAGAAGCTCCGGTTGCAGAGGTAGCCGAAGTAGAAGCTCCGGAAACTGCAACTGAAGAAGTTGTTGCTGAAGAAGCCCCTGCCGTAGAAGAGGCTCCTGCCGCTGAAGAAGCGCCAGTTGCTGAGGCTGCTGCTGAAGAAGCACCTGCTGCTGAAGAAGCTACAGAAGAAGAAAAAGAAGCTTAATATACCGGCGATGCGCAAAGAAGATTGTTTCTATCTGGGCAAAATCGCTAAAAAATTCAGTTTCAAGGGCGAAGTCCTTATCTATCTCGATACCGACGAACCCGAATTGTACCAAGATATGGAATCAGTATTTGTTGACTTCAACAATAACCTGGTTCCATATTTTATTTTAAACAGTTCGCTGCACAAAAACGATTTCCTTCGCGTGCAGTTTGAAGATGTCGATACCGAAGCCGAAGCCGACAGCATCCTGAACTGTGACATCTATTTGCCCTTGTCGATGCTGCCCAAACTCGAAGGCAACAAGTTCTATTTTCACGAAGTAATCGGTTTTGAAATTGAAGACCTGCGCTTAGGGGTTTTCGGGAAAATCGTATCCATCAACGATACTTCAGCCCAACCCTTGTTTGAAGTGCTCAACGGCAATGTAGAAATCCTCATCCCGATGATTGACCAATTCCTGGTAAAAATTGACCGCGACAACCAAAAAGTCGTGATGGATTTACCCGAAGGATTGGTGGAGATGTACTTATAGATACGCTTCGCTATAGAAATTTAGAAACGTCTGCGGCTTTAGATTTTTAGAAGCTGTTTCCTGCTCTCGCCTTTATCTTTTTCTCCGCAGGGCTCCAAAAAAGGATACCGGCTCCATCAGGGCTAGGGCATCAACTTTAAACAGCACCCATCTTTAAATCATTAAATTTTTCAATCTTTCCATTTGTTCCAATTCAAACAATTCTCCGTCAACCAAGACCGTTGCGCCATGAAAATCGGCACCGACAGCGTATTGCTGGGCGCATGGTGCCCGCTTGAAAATCCATTTTCCGTGCTCGACATTGGCGCCGGAACGGGCATTTTGGCCTTGATGCTCGCCCAACGCAGTAATGCGGAACAGATTGATGCCATCGAAATAGACGATGCCGCTTATGAGCAATGTGTCGAAAATTTTGAAGCCTCACCCTGGGCCGACCGTTTGTTCTGCTTCCACGCCGGACTCGATGAATTCGTTGACGAACCCGAAGACGAATACGACCTCATCATTTCGAATCCGCCCTTTTACAGCGAAGATTTCAAAACCAACGATTCCCAAAGGGATTTGGCGCGATTTCAAGACGCCATGCCTTTTGAAGATTTGGTTGAAGCTGCCGATTTGTTATTGTCTGAAAATGGTGTTTTTGCCGTAATCATTCCCTACAAAGAAGAAGACCGTTTTATCGATTTGTGCGCCCAATCCGAATTGTATCCGGTAAAGGCCACCCGCGTAAAAGGGACGCACACCTCGCCCATCGTAAGGAGTTTACTGGCCTTCAAACGCTATGAATTGGCTGTTTTGACCGCCGATGAGCTGGTAATCGAAACTTCGCGCCACCAATATACCGACGACTATATTGGGTTGACAAAAGATTTTTACCTGAAGATGTAAGCGTGGCCAAGTCTTATATAAATCACATCCGGGCCAAAAACAAACTGTTTTGGGTACTGCGAAAAAAATTAACAATTCTTTACCACCCCTGAAAAAAGTAATCCCCTAATTTGGCTGTACACCAACACCTGGCCATTTGAAACCCGCTATTCCCTTTTTTACCTTGTTCCTTTGCTTCCTTAACGGATTTTCACAAAATGCGAAAACCATCCGTGGAAAAGTCAACGCTGAAGGCAACCCGCTCAAAGGGGTAGAAATCGTCAATATGGCGACCAAAAAAATAACGGTTACAGACAGCGAAGGCAGTTTTTCCCTATTGGCCAAGGCCGGGAACGAATTGTATTTTGTTTCCAAAAACCATCTCGACCGCAAAATTGTGCTGCAACGGACTGATTTTGAAAAGGAATTCACCATTCAATTGACCCCAAAACCCATCGAACTCGACGAAGTCAAAATTGACAAGAATCCCCTCGGCAAATCGTTGGTAACCCAGCAAGACCTCGATGCCATCAAGTTGGAAAAACAAATCAGCCGGCCTGTGAACACTTCTGTTTACACCGGGGAAATTACCAACGGCCTGGATTTCGTGCGCATCGGCAAAGGCATCGCCAAGCTCTTCCGAAAAAAGGAGTCCGATAAAGAGCCATTAAAACCTGTTATCGACTTCAAGGACTATGTAAAAGACAACTTCCAGGAAGACTTTTATACCCAAACGCTCCGGCTCAAACACGAGCAGATTTTCGCCTTCATCGAATTTTGCGAGGCCGACCCCAAATCAAAAAACATAGCACAACAAAACAACCCCTTGGTGGTTATGGATTTCCTGATGTCTAAAAGCCAAGTATTCAAAAAACTGGATTAAGGCCTTCAAAAAACCAGCCCTGTTACTAAGTAAAAAATAACTTCTGTTGAAGCGTTTCTCCAATATGTTTTCATAACTTTGCAGACGTTTTTGAACAAAAATTTATCCATACGTATTGGTCAAACGCCACTGGCTATGTTGACAAAAAAAATAAAAGCTATATTATGAGACCAGATTTATTTCAAGCTCCCGATTACTATCAGTTAGACGATTTACTGACCGAAGAACATAAATTGGTGCGTGATTCTGCCCGTGCGTGGGTAAAACGCGAAGTATCTCCAATTATTGAAGATTATGCCCAACGCGCCGAGTTTCCAAAACAAATTATCAAAGGTTTGGGCGAAATTGGGGGATTCGGGCCTTACATCCCTGAAGAATATGGCGGCGCAGGTTTAGACCAGATTTCTTACGGACTGATCATGCAGGAAATTGAAAGGGGTGATTCGGGTGTACGTTCGACTTCCTCGGTACAATCGTCATTGGTGATGTACCCCATCTGGAAATTCGGAACCGAAGAACAACGCAAAAAATATTTACCAAAACTTGCTACCGGCGAATTCATGGGCTGTTTCGGATTGACCGAACCCGATTTCGGTTCGAACCCAAGCGGCATGGTAACGAACTTCAAGGACATGGGCGACCATTATTTGTTGAACGGCGCCAAAATGTGGATTTCAAATGCCCCATTTGCCGATGTAGCTGTAGTTTGGGCCAAGGATGAATCAGGAAGAATTCACGGACTGATTGTAGAGCGCGGCATGGAAGGCTTCACCACGCCTGAAACCCACAACAAATGGTCTTTGCGTGCCTCGGCTACCGGGGAACTTATTTTTGACAACGTAAAAGTACCGAAAGAAAACCTCATGCCCGGAAAATCAGGATTGGGTGCCCCGATGATGTGCCTTGATTCGGCCCGTTACGGAATTGCCTGGGGTGCAATTGGTGCCGCCATGGATTGTTACGACACGGCTTTGCGTTACTCAAAGGAAAGAATCCAGTTTGGCAAACCCATCGGAGGATTCCAATTGCAACAAAAGAAACTGGCCGAAATGATTACCGAAATCACCAAAGCACAATTGCTGACCTGGCGTTTGGGCGTATTGCGCAATGAAGGAAAAGCGACCACGGCCCAAATTTCGATGGCCAAAAGAAACAACGTCGACATGGCCATACACATTGCCCGTGAAGCACGTCAGATGCTTGGCGGAATGGGAATTACCGGTGAATACTCGATTATGCGTCACAGCATGAACCTCGAATCGGTCATCACTTATGAAGGAACACACGACATCCACCTGTTGATTACCGGAGCCGATATTACCGGCATACCTGCCTTCAAATAATTAAACAATAAATAAAATTGATATAAAATGCTTCCTATTCACGGGAAGCATTTTTACTTTTGGGATGAAGAAATCGCTTAAAGAAAACCCTTTTGATTTCCCTTCCGTATATCAGAAAAAAACGTTATGACAACCACCATCATTAACCAAGCCATCCAAAACCACAAAAACCAATTGCTTGCCCATCCTTTGTATGAAAAAATAAAAACGGTGGAAGATTTGCATTGTTTCCTCGAAAACCATGTATTCGCCGTGTGGGATTTCATGTCATTGCTCAAAGCGCTCCAAAACAACCTGACCTGCACCACCACCCCGTGGATGCCGACCCCAAACCGGGAAATGCGCTACCTGATCAATGAAATTGTGTTGGCCGAAGAAACCGACCTGGCTTTTGACGGCAGCCGCCAAAGCCATTTTGAAATGTACCTCGATGCGATGCAGCAATGCGGTGCCGATACCCACCCCGTGATGGCTTTTTTGGAAAACGTGAAAGCCACCCAAAACATTTTTGTATCCATCAAGCAAAGCGAATTGCACGAAGGGGTGAAAGCATTTCTTGATTTCACTTTCAGGGTGATTGAAGAAGGCAAACCACACCAGATTGCCGCGGCCTTTACCTTTGGAAGGGAAGATTTGATTCCGGCCATGTTTACTGAAATCCTGCGCCAGTTCCAGGTGAATTTTCCGCAAACCGATTTGTCGAAACTGATTTATTATTTTGAAAGACATATCGAGCTCGATGCCGACGAACACGGGCCCATGGCCATGCAGATGATTGCAGGCCTTTGCGGTGAATCGGAACAAAAATGGAAGGAAGTCGAGACAGTATCGATACAAGCACTCGAAAAACGCATTGGATTATGGGACGCCATTGAAGCGCAAATCCTGCAGAAAATGGAATTGGTTTAGATAGAACCTTTTTCTTGTTCTTTCTTATTGCTCGGGGGCGATTTCAATTTCAAGGCCTTCCAAATCTTCCGTAATGGCTATCTGGCAACCCAAGCGGCTGTTGTCCTTTACGTGATAGGCTTCTGAAAGCATGGCTTCCTCATCATCATTGCGGACCGTTTTGAGTACATCATTGCGCACATAACACTGGCAGGAAGCACACATGGCCATGCCGCCACAGATGCCTATGGTGCCTTCTTCGGCGAGTTCATACATCCGGATGAGCTCCATGATATTGAGGTTCATGTCGGTGGGTGCCTGTACTTGGTGGGTTACACCATTGCGGTCGGTGATTTTGATGTTAATGTCTGGTGCCATGTTAGTTTTTGAGGTATTCCTTTAGATATACTTTCAAATAATCGTATTTACTTTCCTGTTTCTTGAATTTTTCCAGCAATGCTGGTTTGTCGGCCAAAATTTCCTTTAAGAGTTTAACCGTAAGTCTTTTGATTTCGCCTGTTTCAAAATAGATTACGGCCAAATCAATGGAGGCAGCTTTGCTCAAATCAAAATCACCGCCAGTCGTAACCGAAGACATATTGCTCCCGATAGGGATATCAAGGTAAGGATATTTTCCCATACCGGAAATCTTGTAAAAAATCGATTTATGCACAGGGGTATAAAACGTAGATTTACCGAGCGTAGCCGCAAGAAGGGTATTATCGGAATTGGTCACATAAAAATTAAAGCCATCACAAAAACCGTAAACATTGCCCAAAGCCTTACTTTCCTCTTTGGGCATATCGAGCGAATAGGTGTTGATGGTTTCTTTTCCCCAATGCGTAAAAAGGATGTTGTTTTTGGTGATGATAGTATTGTTTAAAGCAACAGAAGGACTGTTGTTTTTGAACTCGTCAAAGGTTTTATAGATGCCTGGTTTCTTTATTGAATCATTCAAAACCGGATATTGGGCAAAAGCCTGACAGCAAAACAAGAGTATAATAAAGTATTTTATCATATTTAGTCTATCGATTTTACCACTGCTTTTTCGGCCTCTTTCCGCGTGCCGTCAAAACCGTCCACGCCTGAAACCGTGGTGTATTTCAACACATATTTTTTTCCGGGATTGATGCGGTTGTACACACTCTGGCACATTAATGTCGCTTCGTGGAACCCGCACAGGATGAGTTTGAGTTTGCCCGGATAGGTATTTACGTCGCCAATGGCATAAATGCCGTCGATATTGGTTTGGTAATCGAGTGCATTGTTGACTTTGATGGCATTTTTTTCTATTTCGAGCCCCCAATTGGCTATCGCGCCCAGTTTTGGGGTAAGGCCAAAGAGCGGGATAAAATAATCGGTCGGGATGTTCCGGCGTGCGCCTTTGTCATCGACCACATCGATCGATTCGAGTTTTTCGGCACCGTTTACCTCTGCTACCTCAGCAGGGGTAATGAGCTTTATTTTTCCGGCGTTTTTGAGTTCCTGGACTTTTTCGACCGAATCGAGCGCGCCCCGGAATTCGTTACGGCGGTGGATTAGGGTGACTTCTGAAGCAACATCAGACAAAAAAATGCTCCAGTCGAGGGCAGAATCACCGCCTCCGGCAATTACTATTTTTTTATTGCGGAAGAGTTCGGGGTCTTTGACAAAATACTCCACTCCTTTTTCTTCATAGAAACCGATGTCTTCAATGAGCGGTTTGCGGGGTTCAAAAGTACCGAGGCCTCCGGCAATGGCAATCGCTTTTGCCAGGTGTTTGGTGCCTTTGTTGGTGGTTACGATGAAAGTCCCGTCTTCAAGTTTGTCAATGGTTTCAGCGGTTTCGCCCAGGGTAAAGCCCGGTTGGAACTGTTTGATTTGTTCCATCAGGTTGTTGACCAAATCGCCCGCCAATACTTCGGGATAACCCGGAATATCATAGATGGGTTTTTTCGGATAAAGTTCAGACAACTGCCCGCCCGGTTGTGGCAGGGCATCAATGATATGGCATTTGAGTTTTAACAATCCGGCTTCGAAAACGGCAAATAGACCCGTTGGCCCTGCGCCGATAATGAGTATGTCTGTTTCGATCATGGTATTGGTAATTGGTATGCAAAGTTGCCCAAAATGGGGCAATTAAAATATGATTTCAATCAGGTTTGCGTGAGTGATGGAGCCGGTATCCTTTTTGGGCCGCGGAGGGAAACGAAGCAGGCCCGAAAAGATAAAGGCGAGAGCACGACCCTTGCGGTCACGCCCAAAATCAGGCCACGTTGACCACGGTTTCGATTTGCGGCGCGTATTTTTTGATGGTGGTTTCGACCCCGGCTTTCATGGTGCTGATACTCAAACTACAGGAAGTACAGGCACCCTGAAGACGCACCTTGACGTGTTTGTCGTCTTCAATAGAAACCAGGCTGATGTCACCGCCGTCTGAATTCAGGAAAGGCCTGATTTCCTCCAGGGCCTTTTCGATATTCATGGTGAGTTCTTCGTGTGTCATATTTTGAACATTTTAGAGGGTTAGATAATTTAGACCTTTCAGATTTTTTTAGCTTACAAGAAGTCTAAAAATCTAAGTGGTCTAAGCATTCTATTTTTTATTCACGGCTGAACATCCGGCCATGGTGGTAATCTTGATGGCTTCGGTCGGGGCCAGGTGTTCGTTGCGGTTTACGGTTTCCTGCACGACATTGCGGGCAATTTCTTCAAAGGTTTTTTCGAGCGGAGAGGCAGTCTGTAGGGCGGCAGGGCGGCCATAATCTCCGGCTTCACGGATGCTTTGCACGAGCGGCACTTCGCCCAGGAAGGGTACCTGTAAATCGTCGGCCAGGTTTTTGGCACCTTCTTTCCCGAAGATGTAATATTTGTTGTTGGGCAGTTCTTCCGGTGTGAAATAGGCCATATTTTCGATGATACCCAATACCGGTACCTTGATGGCGTCTGACAGGAACATCGAAACGCCTTTTTTGGCATCGGCCAAAGCCACAGCCTGCGGGGTACTTACCACCACAGCACCGGTTATCGGCAACGATTGCATGATGGAAAGGTGGATGTCACCGGTTCCTGGCGGTAAATCAATCAACATGAAATCGAGCTCACCCCAGGCGGCGTCAAAAATCATCTGGTTCAAGGCTTTGGCAGCCATAGGACCACGCCAGATAACGGCTTGGCTTGGGGCAGTGAAAAACCCTATGGACAACAATTTTACTTCGTAGCTTTCAATCGGTTTCATTTTGGATTTGCCGTCGACTTCAATTGAAATGGGTTTGGCATTTTCAACATCAAACATGATGGGCATGCTTGGGCCATAGATGTCGGCATCGAGCACGCCTACCTTGAAGCCCATACGGGCCAGTGTCACGGCCAAATTGGCGGTAACGGTAGATTTTCCTACGCCGCCTTTTCCGGAAGCTACGGCAATGATGTTGCTGATGCCCGGAATGGCTTTTCCTTTGATTTCGTTCGGATTGGCAGCCGCTTCAACCTTGATGTTGACCTTGACGTCGGCATCAGGGGAAAACCTTTCGTGGATGAGTTTTTTGATGTCATCTTCAGCGCGCTTTTTGATGTGCATGGCCGGGGTGGAAAGCACCAGATCGACCACGACTTCATTGCCGAAAGTGATGACATTTTTTACGGCGCCACTTTCAACCATATTTTTTCCTTCGCCTGCAATACTGATGGTTTCGAGTGCGGAAAGGATTTCTTTTCTGTCTAATTTCATGGTAGGGAACAGTTTGTTTTTATTTAAACTGATTTTAGATTGCAAAGATAATACGAAATCTGATGAAACAACAGTTAATGGATTGAAAATGTTTATGGGGATATCATCAAAACATTCTCAACGGATTTCTTTTAAAAAAGAATAATTCAGTCGCTCTTCAGAAATAGGGAGGGCATTTGAAAATTGTCTGAAATAAGGTAGTACTTTCAGCGGCATGGCTTTATCAAATTGGGTTTTGTTGATAGTCCCTTCAATTTCATTAGAATAATAGTTGAATTTCCCTATTCTGACTTTTACCCTGAGCTTTGTTCTAAAATCGCCGTGGTATTTTATTACGGAAAGCGCTGTATATTGTTTTGGCAGGAATTTATAAAAATGAGAATCTACTAAACACGAAGGGGTGTCTGCGAAAAATTCGATTGGCTTCCATTTACCATCTGAATCTTTAGCTTCATAAATCATTTTAATTACTTTGCCGTACGCTTGTGTATCACTATTGTTGTAAATCAGGAGCGGATAGCAAACTACGTAATCATCCCATAACGCAAAAACCTTACTGAAATCGATGTCGCCTTTTTGCCAAAAATCAAAATTTTTATATTCATGCCCTTTAGTTGCAATGGTATAAGAAGTGTCAATGAACACCTTAAAATCATATCTTGGCAAAACAGTATCCCATTTAAAAACCACAAAATCACTTTCTCTGCTTGGCGCATGTTTTTTGGGAATTATGGTATCACAATTAAAATTTAAAACGAAGAAGTTGCCATTATTTTCCGAACTTGTATGAAGCATGGCTTTGGTATTTACCTCAATCACATTCTGTTGTTCCGGAACTGTTATACGGGGATACCTGCTCTCTTTTTTACAACAAAAAGAAAGCAAAAGCAACAAACATAACGGAACTATTTTTCTCATCCTTAAACCACAACGTCAGGTTTCCAAAAATATTTTTCGAAATCGACTATTTGATTGTCTGCCACTACCACGCCTTCATTTTCGAGCAACTGCTGCATCAGGTTGGTGCCGTCAAAATGGTGTTTGCCCGACAGCATCCCGATGCGGTTGACCACGCGGTGTGCCGGAACATCCTCCCTGTTGTGTGACGCATTCATGGCCCAGCCTACCATTCTTGCCGAACGGGCGGCACCCAAGGCCTTGGCAATGGCACCATAAGAGGTGACTTTGCCATGCGGGATTTGTCGGGCAATGTCGTATACCCTTTCGAAAAAATTATCGTTATCGGAAGGCCGTTTGGTCATTTCAGGAATAATATTTCAGGATATTGAACAGCGTAAGCAAGGCAACCAGGCCGGTAATGATACCTATAATCTTGTTCATGTTCCGCACAAAATAATCGGCCTTTGATTTCATTTTGTTGAAAAACACCACATAAAAATAAAAAACTGCAAACGAACCAGCGGCAATACCCAGGATAAGGCTACCGTTTTCGGTAGGTGCATAAGAGAAAACATGATACGATGCCAGCGTAATGGTGATGAGGGCATAATACGGAATCGGGAAGAAATTGATGGCTGATATAATCATGCCCATCAGGAAACGGCTGCGTTTGCTTTTGATTTTTTCGACCTGATCATTCTTGATTTTCGGGGTCTTGGCGAACCATAAAAAATAAATGGTAAGTACCACAAAAATCACAAAACCGATTTCGCGGAGTAACACAATCACTTCCTGGTGCTGATCGATGTATTGGGCAAAAATAACAGAAAGATAGGTCTGGAACAAAACGATAAGCAAGGCCCCAAGCACGAACATCATGGCGCGTTTGCGTCCGTCAATAAGGCTGACCTTGGCGGCTGTCATGTTGACAATGCCTGGTGGAAGTACCCCTACAATTGCAGCGAGAAAACCGAAAAAAAAGGGGAGACAAACCGCCATCTATTTGATTTTAAAACGAATATACGTAATTGCCTTGTTTATTTCCAAATATTGTTTTTCATAAAAAGTCTGGATGCCGATAACTTCTTTCGGGGCGCCTTCGTTTCGGTACACATTGTGGTTGGCATACAACACCTCGTGGCCTTCCCCATGGAGCAAACCGAGGGTGTAGCCGTGCATGAATTCGCTATCTGTTTTGAGGTTGACCACGCCATCGGGCTTGAGGATTTTTTGGTACAATTTCAAAAATTCCGAATTGGTCATCCGGTGTTTGGTGCGCTTGTATTTGATTTGCGGATCGGGGAAGGTAATCCAGATTTCAGCTACTTCATTTTCGCCAAAAATGTGGTCGATGAGCTCGATCTGGGTACGGACAAACGCCACATTGTGCAGCCCGTCTTCGACTGCGGTTTTCGCCCCACGCCAGAAACGCGCGCCTTTGATGTCGATGCCTACAAAATTCCGGTCTGGGAATTGCTGGGCCAAACCGACCGAGTATTCGCCTTTACCACAACCCAATTCAATGACAATGGGGTTGTCATTTTTGAAAAACCCGGCGTTCCAGTTGCCGCGTAACGGAAATTCATTGGCGGTTACTGCTTCACGTGTGGGTTGGAAAACATTTTCAAACGTTTCGTTTTCCCTGAATCTTTTTAGTTTGTTTTTACTTCCCAAAGCTTGATTTTTTTCTTTTTAAACAGCGGTAAAATTAAGCAAATAAACAGCACCACAAATAAAGTTTTTATAATGTTTCGGTAACCTTAACATTAAAACTGTTTGCGCTATTTGCAAAAAGAAAGTCCGTTGAAGAAAAGAAAAGTAGATGTGTTGGTGTTGTCTGACCTGCATTTGGGTACTTATGGCTGCCATGCCAAGGAAGTATTGCAATACCTGTTGTCTGTAAAACCAAAAACACTTATCCTGAACGGTGATATTATTGACATCTGGCAGTTCCGTAAATCGTATTTCCCTTCGAGCCACCTCATGGTAATCAAAAAGATTATTTCGATGAGCACCAAAGGAACAAAAGTGTACTACCTGACCGGCAACCACGATGAGTTCCTGCGGAAATTTACCGATTTGCATCTGGGAAACATCAGCCTGCTCAATAAACTGGTACTCGAACTTGACGGTAAAAAAGCATGGATTTTCCACGGGGATGTTTTTGATGCTTCTGTCAATCATGCCAAATGGCTTGCCAAGTTGGGTGGCTGGGGCTATGATATGCTGATTTTAATCAACCGTTTCCTGAACTGGATTTTGGTAAAACTCAACAAAGAGCCTTATTCGCTTTCCAAAAAAATCAAAGACAATGTAAAATCGGCGGTGAAATTCATTACCAACTTTGAGAATGTCTGTACGGAACTGGCTATTGAGAAAAAATACGATTACGTCATCTGCGGCCACATCCATGAGCCAAAAATAGCCACTGTTGAAAATGACAAAGGAAAAACCGTATATTTAAACTCCGGTGACTGGATTGAAAACCTCACGGCATTGGAATACCATAACAAACAATGGAAACTGTTTCATTACCGTGACACTGTGCCCGTTAGCCCTGAAGAAGACAACCCATTTGAATATGAAGACAAGCTGGCCGAACAATTCATCACCCTGTTAAACAAATCCTGATGGCCAAAAACATCCTTGTTGCGCCCCTCAACTGGGGACTTGGGCATGCCACGCGCTGCATTCCGGTGATTGCCGCCCTGGAAGAAAATGGCTATACCCCAGTTTTGGCTTCAGATGGCGTGGCGCTGGCCTTACTTAAAAAGGAATTTCCGCATTTGGTAGCTTTGGAACTGCCTTCCTACCGTATTGAATACCCGAAAAAAGCAGCCCATTTTCTGTGGAAAATGCTGAAAAATACGCCCACAGCCTTAAAAGCCATGCAGGCCGAAAAAAAACTGACCGAAAAATGGGCAGCCGAATACCAATTGTGCGGCATTATTTCAGACAACCGGCTGGGGGTTTACAGCCCCCGGGTGCCTTCGGTTTTTATCACGCACCAACTGACGGTTTTGTCAGGAAAAACGACTTGGCTGACGAGTAAACTGCACCAATTTTACATCCGGAAATTTACCCAGTGCTGGGTGCCCGACAAAGAAGACTTTCCTAATTTATCCGGACGTCTTGGCCATTTGAAATCGTCCAAACTTAAAGTTGAATATATCGGTGCCTTGAGCCGTCTGGAAAAACAAAGCCTTCCGAAAGTTTATGATTGCATGGTATTACTTTCCGGACCCGAGCCACAACGCACATTACTCGAAGAAAAACTAATGGCAGAACTGCTGGGATGCAAAGAAAAAGTAGTTTTCATCAGCGGAAAAATCGAACCCAAACAAACGGTTGAAACAAAGGGCAACATCACTTTTTACAACTTCATGCAGACCCAACAACTCGAACAAACCCTTAACGAAAGTGAGATGGTCGTCTGCCGTTCGGGCTACACCACCGTGATGGATTTGGCCAAACTCGAAAAGAAAGCCCTGTTTATTCCTACGCCCGGGCAATTTGAACAGGAATACCTGGCGCTCAAATACAAAGCGGAAGGTTTGCTGCCCATGGTGAAACAGGATAAATTCAAAAAAGAGGCGATGCATTCGGTAGTGCTCTACCCCGGATTGCCTAAAATAGCTATTGAAGTAGACTGGAAGGAATTATTCAGCCAGTTCGAGGGTAAATGAAAACTCTGAGCCTTTGCCGAATTCGCTTTCGACGTAAATTTTTTCGTTGTGCCCTTCAATCAGGTGCTTGACAATAGACAAGCCAAGCCCTGAACCGCCTTCACTCCTGGCGCCGCTTTTGTCGACACGGAAAAAGCGTTCAAACAAACGCGGGATGTTGTTTTTTTCGATGCCTTCGCCATTGTCACGAATGCGGACGATGATCTTGTTCTTGACCAAATCTTCAATCGTGACTTCAGTCGTGCCGTTTTCCCTGCCGTATTTGATGGAATTCATAATCAGGTTGGTGAGCACCTGTTGTATTTTTTCCTGATCGGCACGCACCATAATGGGTTTGTTGTATTTGCGGTCAAACATCAAAATGATATTTTTTTTGTCGGCCTGGATTTCCAGCAAATCGAAAACGTTCTGGATTAATTCTATCAAATTAAAATCGGTAAACTCGAGGTTCAGGTCACCCATTTCGAGCTTCGAAATCATGTCGAGGTCTTCGACGATGTAAATAAGACGCTCTACCCCTTTTTCGGCCCTTTCGATATATTTTTTGCGCAACTCCTTGTCTTTCATGGCCCCACCTTCCAGCAGGGTGGAAAGGTAACCCTGAACGGTAAACAATGGCGTTTTGAGTTCGTGTGACACATTGCCCATGAATTCGCGCCGGTATTCTTCACGCACTTTCAGGTTTTCGATTTCAATTTTTTTGTCGGTGGCAAACTTCTTGACTTCGCGGGTAAGGGTAGCCATATCGGTAGTGATGGCCTTGCTGCGGAGCGTGGCAGAATCAAGCAGGGAGACATCGTCGTATATTTTTTTCACACGGCGGTAGATAAAATGCTCCACGCGGTATTGGATGACAAAAAAAGAAAACAGTGAAATAGAAACGGCAAATAAAAGGCAGATTTTCCAGGAGAATTCAGCAAATAAAAACTGGAGCAACACAAGGATTGCGGTAGCAAAAAGCGTAATATACAAGGTGGATATTACCGAAAAGGTATACGATTTTTTGAAGTTGAAGCCCATGTGCTTTTTAGTAAAGGTACAAAAAACAGCTTACGCCTCAAACTTGTAACCCACGCCCTTGATGGTCTTGAAAAAATCATCGCCAATCTTTTCGCGCAGCTTGCGGATGTGTACGTCGATGGTGCGTCCGCCCACGATGACTTCATTGCCCCAGACCTTGTCAAGGATTTCTTCCCTTTTGAATACTTTACCTGGTTTGGAAGCCAAGAGGTGGAAGAGTTCAAATTCTTTTCTGGGCAACATGATTTCTTCACCGTCTTTCACGATTTTGTATTCTTCGCGGTTGATTTCGATACCGCCCACATTAAGGGTTTCGGCTGCAGCCACCTCATTTTTCAGGCGGCGCAACAAGGCCTTGACCTTGCTTACCAGCAACTTCGGTTTGATGGGCTTGGCGATATAATCATCGGCTCCGGCATCAAAACCGGCCACCTGGGAATAATCTTCACTCCTTGCCGTCAGGAAGGTGATGATTACATTGGACAATTCAGGTATTTTGCGGATATTTTCACAGGCTTCCATGCCATCCATTTCGGGCATCATGACGTCCATTATAATCAGCTGCGGAAGTTCTTTTTTGGCCATCGCAACGGCTTCCTTGCCATTGGCGGCGGTAAAGATTTTATAACCTTCCTGTGATAAATTATAGCCTACGATTTCGAGGATATCCTGTTCATCATCGACCAATAAAATCTTGATTTCCTTTTTTTTCATGAGGGCAAAAGTTAGCTGTTTTGCGACGGTAAATATAAGGATATAAATATAGGAAAAATTGGCTTAACCATAATTTAATATGGTAACATTAAGGTAATAATTCGGGTACATAATGATAAAATGGGAATAACACCGACTTTACATTGTGGTGGTTTCTTTGCACCAAATTTAAATAGTCACCCAGATGAAAATCAAATTATTGTTTTTGGCCCTGTTCGTTTGCGTTTTTGCTTCCGGACAAAACAAAGGAACCATCAAAGGAACGCTTACCGACAAGGAAGCCAACAATACCCCCCTGGCTTTTGCCAATGCGGTCATCAAAGGCACCACCGTTGGTGTTACCACAGATGAAAAAGGACAATACAGTTTGTCGGTTGAAGCCGGAAGCTACACCCTTCAATTCAGTTATGTAGGTTATGAAAATGTGGAAGTGCCTGTAAAAGTAGTCGCCGGAGAAACCATCGTTATTGACAAACCATTGGGTTCGGGTGCTTATAAACTGGAAGATGTGGTGATCCAGAAAGCGGTAAGCCGTGAAAAAGAAACCGCCTTGTTGCTCGAACAGAAAAAGGCAGTCGAAATCAAGCAAAGCATCGGTGCCCAGGAAATGTCAAGAAAAGGCATCAGCGATGTGGAAGAAGGCCTTACCAAAATCACCGGAATCACCAAGGTAGGCTCAAGAGGACTGTTTGTAAGGGGATTGGAAGACCGTTACAACAACCTGTTGATTAACGATTTGGCGGCACCAACCAACAATCCGTTCAAGAAAATCATCCCACTTGATTTGTTCCCGACCGATATCGTTGGGGTAATTGATGTATACAAAACTTTCAACCCGAATATTTATGGTGATTTCGCCGGGGGTACTTTCAACATTGCCACCTCAAAAGGGAGCAAGAGCCTGACCAGGATAAATGTAGGTGTAGGCTATACCACCAACAACAATCTGGAGTCATTCCTGATATCAAAAGATGCCAACACGACCAAAGGATTTTTCGGGATGACCGGAAAAGACAGGGCGCTTCCTGGCTTGCTGGGCGGAAAACCGGCCGGTTATACCTTTACACCAGACCAGTCCCTCAATTCATTTGAAAGCGGGTTTGATGTGGCCAATACCAAGAGTCCGCTGAATACTAGCATTGGGGTGCTGCATTCAGAAAAATTCAGTTTTGCAAATGAATCAAAGTTTTCCTATTTGCTGTCATTGAATTTTGACAATGAATACACTTCGAGAACAGGGGTGGAAAGAAACTTCAACAACAACCCTACCGGATTTATATACAGAAGCAATTTTGAAAGCAGCGAATACCGTTACAAAACATCGACTTCGGCCCTATTGGGATTGAATTATGCTGCCAAAAAACTAAAATTGACCTGGAACAATTTTTACCTGCGTACCACAGAAAACCTGATCAAGGACCAATTGGGTTATGCCGATTTGACTGCCGGCAACAACATCACCTTAATCAGGACCAACCAATTGGACCAATCCGATTATTTCAATTCACAGCTATTGGGTGAATATGCGCTGACCGCCAGCAAAAACCACAATGTTAAATTTGGGGGGTCATTCGCCAAAACTTCCTACCAGCAACCGGACCGGAAATTTTTCTCCGGAACACCGCAGGGAAGCAACATCATCACTTCAATAGGAGGAAATAATTTCATCAGGCAATACCTTGATATTTCGAGTGACATTTATTTGTCGGGCATGCTCGAATACAGTGTGAAGTTTGGTGGCGAAGACAAAAAACACAAACTCGCCGTTGGCTATAACGGCAGCGCTTCACTGATGCAGTCTTCGTATCGCTTTATAGCGCCTGAAAATAGGTTTGTACCCAATATCGTTACGCTTCCGGTAAACGAACTCGATGCACAATTGAATGACTACCTCGGCCAGAATGCTTTTGTTTTCAGGGAAAGCTCGAACAATACCTACAAAGCAAAATTGAAGGAAATCAACAATTCAGCCTACGCAAATATTCTCCTGAAATTCATGGACAAATGGGAAATCAATGGCGGCATCAGGGCCGAAAACACCCAAAGGGAAACCAAATACAGACCACAGGGTTCATTTGATGACCCTTTCAAGATCATCAACAGGGATAAATTGTATTTCCTGCCTTCGTTGAATGTAAAATACGAAGTGACCGAAAAAGCCAACATCCGTTTTGCAGCAAGCCAAACCTATACCAGGCCGGTCATCATGGAAGCCTATCCGATAGAATACATCAATGCGGACGGGACTTCGATGAGGGGAAATCCTTTCTTGACAAACAGCGACAACACCAATGTGGATTTAAAATATGAATTCTTTCCTACTGCCAAAGAAATGTTAGCGGTGGGTGTTTTCGGAAAAAACATCAAGACTCCAATCGAAAGGACTTTTATAGCCAATGCAGCCAACTCTACCATTACGACCTATTTGAATTCTGACAGTGCCAAATTGTATGGTGTGGAACTGGAGTTTATATTGGATTTTGCAAGACTGAGCAAAAGCTTGTCTGATTTTTCATTGGGCTTCAACACCTCCTTGATGCAGACCAAGGTAGAGGTACCTGAAAAAACAGTACAGTACAACGCCGATGGGACAGTAATGTACAATGCCGATGGTTCCATCAATTACCAAACGTCTATTGAAACGCACCGTTCGAGAGATTTACAGGGAGCATCAAAGTGGCTGATTAATTCAGACCTGAAATACCAATTCAACCTGACCAAATCGTGGAGCAACACAGTTTCGGTGGTTTATTCTGTATTCGGTAAAAGGATTTACGCTGTTGGTACCGGAGGACTCGATCATATTTATGAACTGCCTTTCCAGCAACTGGACTTTGTTTGGGCAAGCAAATTATCAGAACACCTTGACTTAAAATTTTCAGCAGACAATTTATTGAACCCTGCAAGGAAATTTGAATTGGGCACAGACGGTACGTCACCAATAACAGAAGATTCGAATACCATAAGTGACTATAAAAAAGGGGTTGGGTTGTCATTAGGCTTAAGTTATACCTTTTAACAGAAACAGCAGCTTAAGAAAGGCCTTCATTCAGAGGGCCTTTTTTTATGTTAACGCTGCAAGACACCTCTTAACGATAAATTTACCTTCCACTTAATTTTTGATAACGCTATTATAATGTTAGGATAACCCCTAAAAATAAAGCCTGTTTTACATTTGTTCCAACAAAATAAAACAACATTTCAAAGAACCAAAAAATTAAAAAACAAATTAAAAACTAATAAAAAATGAACAAGAAAATTTTATTCGGATTAGCGATTTTAGCTTCGATTTTCACAGGATGCACCAGCAGCGACGATGAATCTACCGCCACAGTGGTTACAGGTGAAATCACCGGACCGATCACGGCAAACAAAACCTATCCTTTGGGCGTATATACCTTGAAAGGAATTGTGAAAATCAATGCTGGGGTGACCTTAACCTTTGATGCAGGTTCTACCATTACCTGTGACAAGACGACAGGGGACAATGCCTTGGTGGTTTTGAACGGAGGAAAACTTATCGTGAACGGAACAGCTTCACAACCAGTGGTGTTTACAGAAAAATCTGGCGTACCGGGATCATGGGGAGGCATCATCATGTATGGTGATGCACCTATCAAAGCAATTGGCGGTGTAACCACTTCTACCTCAGAAGACGGCAACGCACTTCCTTACGGCGGCACGAACCCAGCACATAACGGTGGTTCATTGAACTATGTAAGGGTAGAATATGCCGGAGCGAAATTGGCTGACGGAACCAAGGAAAATAACGGATTTACCTTTTATTCCTGTGGAACAGGTACTACTTTGGACCACTTGGTTTCTTATAAAGGAGCTGACGACGGTTACGAATTTTTTGGGGGCACGGTCAGCATGACCAATGCGGTTTCTTACGGAAATTTTGACGATGCTTTCGATTGGCAGGATGGATGGCAGGGCCAAAACAATTCCAACTGGTACGGCTACCAGGTAACCAAAGGAAACTTCGGAATGGAAATTGAATGTTCGAACAACAACAATGCTTTTTTTCCTAAGGTAACCAATGTGACCCTGAAAAGGGCGGCAGGTTGTACACCTGAAATAGCAGGAGCCATCGAAATGGATGCCTTCCAGTTCAAGAAAGAAGGAAATGGTGACTTCAGTAATGTAGTCATTGACGGTTACGGAAACTACATCGAAGGAGGAACAACTTATATGGGTGCTGCCGTAAAAATCCAAGATGCCACTACAAATACCAATCAGGTAAACGGTTCAAAAATCAAATTAACCAATGTGAAAATCACGAATACATCACAAGTTAATCCGGTTGGCGCAACAGGGGCTATCACCGTTGCTTTCCCTTCCGGACAATTCACAACCAACGCCACAGCCACCGGAGCTACATTGACAACCGGAGCTTGGTCTAACGTAGGTGGTGTCAACCTGATTCAGTAAGCCAAGACCCTAATTAAAATTGATTCCATAAAAAAAGTCCGCCTGGTAAAGGTGGACTTTTTTATTTGTAAGGGTTTTAATTTTTAATTTTTGACAGCCAGACCATTGTTTGGCGTGCTTCTTACAGCTACAATTTGGTTGTTGGAAAAATCAACTTCATTACTTGCCATGGCACCGGTATTGATAATCCAGGTACCTGTTTTTGTACCGTTGGTATATTCCGCTACTGATTTAACACTACCATTTTCATTATAGGCAGTCCATTTGCCATCGAGTTTTCCGTCTTTAAAATAACCTGTCTGTTGCACTTTGCCATTATCATAATAATACGTGGCTTTCACCAATTGCCCTTCAGCCTCCAAAACCGGCTCACCAGCTTGTGCGAAAGACATTCCCGACAACATTACCATTACGATTAAAAGATACTTTTTCATAATTTTGGGGTTTTTGATTAATATTCTGATAACAAATATATAACTTATTTTACAATAACCAAACTTTTACTTAACAATTTGGTAACATTGGAAATTTATACAGGTATTTCTCCCTACAATAGGGAAACCCACTGAAAACGAATTTTTTAAAGCCTTGTTAATTTTTGGCTTTTGGTATGGTATTTGAAATATTTTTTTTACTTTTGTTTTAACCAAATTGTACCCATGACAAAAAACTACTTTTATATCATCCTTTTCTTTTTGAGCCTGACCACCACCCACGTTGTGGCACAGGAAGGCAAAGCTGCACCAAGGTCACAGGAGGTCATTGACGGTTTGAACGTGTATCCGAATCCGGTTACCAATGGCAAAATCTACATTTCTTCCAAACTGAATGCAGACAAGCAAATCACTATTTTTGATGTATTGGGCAAAAAAGTACTGCAAACACTACTTGCTTCCAAAGAATTAAACGTCGCCTCACTTTCTCCAGGCGTTTACATCATCAAAATTGAAGAAGGGGACGCTACAGCCACTAGAAAATTAATTGTCAGATAGTTAAATATTTACATTTAACTATTTTTTTACTTTGGATAATTTTTAATTTTAAGAATTGTCCGTATCTTTGTGCCCTAATTTTACATTAACAAATATGAAAAAAATTTACTCTTTACTACTTTTGGTGGTTACTTCTATGTCTTTCGGACAGGTTTTCTACACAGAAAACATGGGGGTTCCAACTGGAACCACTTTGATTCCTGCTTATTCAACCGGAACAGCGCCTGCTACATTTCAAAATGGTTCTCCAATATCCTATTCCGGAACTGCAGACATGCGTGCAACAGCAGTATCAAGCACCTACACAGGGGCATCTGGTGGTGGAAATGTGTTTTTCACCAATACAGCCGGAAGGTATTTCCAAATTGACGGACTCAATACTTCAGCCTATACTTCAGCCAACATCCTGTTGTCTTTTGGATACTTAACCGGAAGTACTACTGTTCAGATTATTTTGGAATACAGCACGAATGCTTCATCAGCAACGCCAACCTGGACGGCAATACCTTTTACAAACAACACCAATACTTCCTGGAATTTGGTTTCTATTCCTGGTGGAATATTACCGTCTTCATCGACACTTTCTTTGCGTTTCACACAGCCTACTCCTGCTGCTCAAATCAGGATTGACGATGTAAAACTAACTAATTTCAATCCTGCCTGTACTTTAGCATTAGGAACACCAACTACTGCTTGTGATGCGGTAACTTTTGGCATAGATACTTATACTGCAACCATCCCTTATACAGGTGGAGGTGTTGGACCATACGTAATAACGCCATCAGTCGGAACTGTTGGAGGAGACAATCCAAATTCAGTTGCTGCCGGTAACATTACTATTTTGGGTGTACCGGAAGGAACAAATGTTTCCGTTACAATCACTAAAGGGAGCTGTTCTTTTTCTGCCTCTGCAAATGCACCGGAATGTAAGCCAGTAAATACTTTACCTTTTACTGATTCGTTTCCGTATACCGTTGGCAATTCTTTAAATGGAGAGCAAAAATGGTCTATCGTAAACTCAGGGGACAACATTACAATCGCAACGGGTAATTTATCATACACCGGCATAACTTCTTCAGGTAATTCTGTTACTTTCACAGGAACTGGTGCTGAATCCAGAACACTTTTTACGAGCACAAGTACAGGAACCATTTTCGCTTCGTTTATCGGAACAGTTTCTGATATGGCCAATGTTACCACTGATTTAGCCAATACTTATTTTGCTTTATTTACTGACAACACAGGTGCATCAACAAATGCAAGATTGTGGATCAGAAAAAATGGTACGCAATACCAATATGGTTTAGGAACAGGTTCAGCCCCTACAGATTGGGCAAGTGCTTTGTATAACCCAAATGACATTCAATATTTAGTTTTAGCGTACGATTTTACAAATAATATATTGTCTTTGTATGTGAATCCTACTATTGGAGGAAGTGCCGCCCCAACGATTAGCGTTACCCCTACTGCTCCTTTTGCTAATTTGGGTGGTTTTATGTTGAGACAGGATACGGCAACTACAACACCAACCATGATTGTGGATGAGTTAAGAATAGATACTACACCAAACTTCTCTTTAGGAAATAGTTCATTTAATGCAATAGCCGGATTGAGCATTTCTCCAAACCCAGTGAACAATGGTGTTTTCTACATCACTACAGAAGCCAACGCAGAAAGAACAGTTACTATGTTTGATGTATTAGGAAAACAGGTTTTAAATGTAACCACTTCTGAAAATGCAATAAACGTTGCCGGTTTAAATAGCGGTGTTTACATGGTACAGGTTACCGAAGAAGGCAAAACTTCCGTTAAAAAATTAGTTATCAGATAATTGACATAAACTATACTGAAAAGCCCCGACGCAAGTTGGGGCTTTTTTATTTTCCGTACTTTTGCATCGTCAAGAAACAAAAAAAGCATTGATCAATCCACAAGACCTGTTCACGATTTCCAACCAGAAGCAGTTTGAAAAAATGGCGCTCAAGGTATTTCGTTTCCAACACGAAAACAATGCCGTATACCGGGAATTCTGTGACTTGCTGAAAGTGGAAAAAGGTACGGTAAAATCGTTACATCAAATCCCGTTTTTGCCCATACAGTTTTTTAAAAGCCACGAGGTGCTTTCTTCTCCCGATAGCATCCAACAAACCTTTACCAGCAGCGGCACCACAGGCATGCAGACCAGTCGGCACCTGGTTACAGACATTACTTTGTATGAAGAGAGCTACCGCCTGGGTTTTTCGGAATTTTACGGCAATATAGAAGATTATGCCGTCTTGGCACTACTTCCCTCCTATCTGGAACGCGAAGGCTCTTCGTTGATTTATATGGTGGATGACCTGATTCAGTTGTCAAACAACACCAACAGTGGTTTCTACCTTGATGATTACGACGCCCTCATTGCCAAATTAAGCCAGCTGGATTCGGCCGGCCAAAATGTGCTTCTGATTGGTGTGACCTATGCCCTGCTCGATTTGATAGAAAAGCAGAATTTCAGCCTCAAAAACACCATTATCATGGAAACGGGCGGCATGAAAGGCAGGCGCAGGGAAATCATCCGCGAAGAACTGCACAGCCTGCTCTGCAAAGGTTTTGGCGTGGAAAGCATCCATTCTGAATATGGCATGACCGAATTGTTGTCGCAGGCTTATTCCTTGGGCAACGGCAACTTTGAATGTCCGAATTGGATGCACGTATTGATTCGCGATACAGAAGATGCACTGAGCTATGTTGGTAACGGAAAAACCGGCGGCATCAATGTGATTGACCTGGCCAATATCAATTCGTGTTCCTTTATCGCCACACAAGACCTGGGCAAGAAATACGACAATAATTCGTTTGAAGTATTGGGAAGGTTCGACCATTCGGATATCCGGGGTTGTAATTTGATGGTAGTTTAACCAAGCATAAAATGATGAAATCTGTATTTTTAGCTTTCTTTTATTGTTGTCTGCTGTACGGACAAAATCCACCTATAGCCATCCGGATTGACAACATCTCTTCGTCGGATTCGATAGGGGAACGGAAATTTAAAATCGATTACCACATCGAAAACCTTACCGAAAAGGAAGTCTCCTTTTACCTTGACCCTGAAGGTTTCATCCCGAATTCAAGGGCTTCCATGTCAAGGGCGGTGTTTTACAAAATATATCAAAACCAGGAAGTGATTGATCTGGAAAGCATTTTTGTAAACAAAAAAGCACGGAAGTTCAGTATGCTGCTGGAAAAAGCCCAAACCCAGGAAGAAAAAAATGCCTTGATAAAAAAATTCCTGAAAGAGGAAATGAATATGGATATGGATTCCACCATGGCCGAATCGAAAAAAGACACTGCCTACATTTGGAGAAAAACTGACAAACATGTCTTAGATGACCTCTTTAGGTTAAAGCCACACGAGAAAAAGTTCTTTTCCAAAGTAATGGTTTGGGACAAAAAAAGATATTACAAGATTGACGACATAGAATATTACATTGACGAAAAAATTCCGCATTATTTTGAAATCTCCATCAACCTGATGAAGGAAGAATTCAGGAAAGTGGTTTCATCAGAGACATTCACGAAAATCATTGCCGACCCAACACTAATCAAGGGCTGGTATACTTCAAACCGGGCTGAGATCAACTTTAAGGAATAAAAAAAGAGAGGCATCAACCTCTCTCTTCTATATTCAATTTTTCTGTTGCCGTATACAGCTTGCACCAGTTGCTCCTGCAATCACTGACCAAAATAAACCTACAAATTTTCTTTGAAAGATAAAGTTGTAGCCACCAGATTATTTTCCACGAAGAACAAAATAGCAAGCGCAAGCCCAGCAATTGGTGCAAATTGTGGTTGGTGGTTCGGCTTTATATTTCGGAATTAAAATTCATCTTTTATTTCAATGTTTAATTGTCTTCCTTCAGTTAATGCTTTTTTGTCCAATGAAGAACCAACAGCGAGTCCAATTACCATTCCGATTGGCAAACCAATTCCGAAAAGCCCAATATTTCCTAGGCTTAGACCAAATACTACTCCAATAGGCACACCAAATGCGGTAAATCCAAATAGCATCCACAAATTTCTGTAATAGTTCTTTGGAACAACCTTAAGCTCTTTTTCAATTTGTTTTAAAATTAAAGTTTGTTTTTGTTTAATAAATTTTGTCAGTTGCTTTCCAGTAAGTATTGAAGAATTTATTTGGTCAACATTATCATTTACAAAAATTATTATTTTTTCGGGTAATTCTCTTTTTTTTAATTCATTTAGAAGTTCTCCAAATTGATTATAAATTTCACTTAGCTTATTATCAGAAGAAATAACATGTTTTTTGTCTAACTCTTTAATATTCATTTTGTCTAAGATAGTTTATTTTAATAATTCTTGGCTAAGCTGACCGCTAACTAGACCATACGCAGCACAAAATAATTCTTTTTTCCGCGTTGCAGCAATACAAACTGGTTGTTGATTAAATCGTTGGGGGTAAGCCTGAAATCTTCGGTGACTTTTTCCTTGTTGACTGAAATCGAATTTTCCGCCAAGGCCCTTCTGGCTTCGCCGTTTGACTTCAGGAACCCTGATTTTTCATTCAGTACTTCTACGATATTAATCCCGTCGGCCAAATCTTTTGCCGGTATTTCCGCCTGCGGCACACCGTCAAAAATTTCCAGGAAAGTGGCAGCATCCAATTTTTTCAGGTCGTCTGCTGTGGAATTCCCAAACAGGATGTTGGAGGCTTCAATGGCCTTTTGCAATTCTTCGGCTCCATGCACCATCGTGGTCACTTCTTCGGCCAGTTTTCTTTGCAGCACCCTCAAATGCGGGGCTTCCTTGTGTTGTACAATCAATGCTTCAATGGTTTCCTTATCGAGGAAAGTGAAAATTTTGATGTATTTTTCTGAATCTTCATCTGAAGTATTGAGCCAGAATTGGTAAAATTTATAAACCGAAGTCTTGTCGGCATCCAACCAGATATTCCCGCCTTCTGATTTACCAAATTTAGAGCCGTCGGCTTTTGTAATCAACGGCGTGGTCAATGCAAAGGCTTTGGCCTCGGTATTCGGGTTCATACGACGCACCAATTCCGTTCCGGTCGTGATGTTGCCCCATTGGTCAGAGCCGCCCATCTGCAACACACAATTGTAATGTTTGTGCAAATGGTAAAAATCGTAACCTTGTATCAGTTGGTAAGTGAATTCGGTAAATGACATCCCGTCACCGGCTTCACCAGACAAGCGTTTCTTGACGGAATCTTTGGCCATCATATAATTCACGGTAATGCGTTTGCCTACTTCACGGGCAAAATCGATGAATGAAAAATCCTTCATCCAGTCATAATTGTTTACCATGATGGGCGCGTTAGCCGCTGTCGAATTGAAATCGAGGAAACGCGACAACACACTTTTGATTCCGGCCACATTTTTGGCCAGTTGTTCTTCGTTGAGCAAATTGCGTTCGTCAGATTTCCCGGAAGGATCACCAATCATTCCTGTCGCGCCGCCCACCAAGGCAATCGGTTGGTGCCCGAAATTTTTCAGGTGCAGCAGCAGGATGATTTGTACCATGCTCCCGATGTGCAAAGAATCTGCCGTAGGGTCAAAACCGATATAGGCGGTAGTCGATTCCTTGAGCAATTGTTCTTCGGTTCCGGGCATGCTGTCGTGGTACAAGCCACGCCATTTTAATTCTTCAACAAGATTGTTCATCAGATTTTAATTTACTTCGTCTGTTTGTGTGCGCAAATATAGCAATTGCAACGGCATTGGCAAAAGTAACTTGGTGTCTTCACGGCAAAATCTTATCTTTACCAGATGATTCTAGTTACAGGCGGAACCGGTTTGGTAGGCGCACATCTGTTGGTGCATTTGCTCGAAAAGGGCGATAAGGTCCGGGCAATTTACCGGAACGAAGCCGCCATTTCAAAAACCAAATCGTTATTTGACCATTACGGAAAGGCTGCTTTATTTAACGAAATAGACTGGAAACAGGCCGACATCCTTGACATTCCATCCTTGGAAGACGCTTTCAAAGGCATTGATTCTGTTTACCATTGTGCGGGTTTCATTTCTTTTGACCCGACTGACGAAAACCTGCTCCGGAAAATAAACATCGAAGGAACCGCCAACATCGTGAACTTTTGCATCGACAAAAAAGTAAAAAAACTCTGCCATGTGAGCTCTATTGCCACTTTGGGGGATTTGGCCCAGAATGAAGCTGTACTGAGTGAATCTACCGAATGGAACCCTGAAAAAATGCACAGCGATTATGCCATCTCAAAATATGGTGCCGAAATGGAAGTCTGGCGGGGCCAACAGGAAGGTGTAGATGCTGTTATTGTAAACCCGGGCGTGATTTTCGGTCCCGGCTTCTGGCACAGCGGCAGCGGCACTTATTTTACCACCGTCAAAAAAGGGATGTATTTTTATACCAATGGGTCGACAGGTTATGTGGCCGTAACCGATGTGGTAAAAATCATGCGCCAGCTCATGCTGTCAGATACGAAAAACGAACGATTTGTGGTGGTAGCCGAAAACAGTTCTTTCAAACACATGATTGAACGTATTGCTGAACGCATTCATGCAACAAAACCAAAAATAGAGGCCAGGCCCTGGTTGCTCCATTTGGCATGGCGCACTGATTGGCTGCTTTCAAAATTGCTCCGGAATAAAAGAAAAATCACCAAACAAGCGGTGTATTCCTTACAGAACAAGGAAGTCATTTCAAATAAAAAACTCGTGTCAAGATTGGGTTATGCGTATGAAAACCTCGACAGCTACCTGTCTGTGATAGCAGAAGATTTCAAAAAAACAAAAGGATAAAGTTATTTTACAACACCTTGCTCTTCGACCGGTGTGGCTACAGAAGCGCTATTGCCCCCATTGATTTTCGCACTTTCTTCATTAAGACGTTCCTTTACCTTGTCGTACATCTTTTTGTAGTTCTTGATGTCGGCGGCATAGTATTTGGAATTTTCAGCAAAAGTCAGGCTGTCTACTTTGTACTTTTTCTTCAACAATTCTTTGGGTGTCGGATAATTTTTATCGGGTCCGAACCCTTGCGATTTCATGGCATCCAGTACAGACAGGTCATAAAGTATGTCTACCATCTGGCTTTCTTCAATGAGGTTGTCGGGCGTTTTTATGGGCCTATCCTTGCAGGCGGCGGCCATTAAAAAAACAAACCATAAAAGTAATATCGGTTTTTTCATTTGCTACGATTTATCGGTCAAACAACAGTCTTTTTCCGGCCCTGACCTCCTTGAAATTGAAATTATGGTACACCAGTTGCCCGTTGACAAAGGTATGGGTGATACGCGACTTGAAATTGAATCCTTCAAAAGGAGACCAGCCGCATTTGTAAAAAATATTTTCCTTCTTGACATTCCAGGGCAGACCGGTATTTACGATGGCCAAATCGGCATAATAGCCTTCCTTGATGAAGCCCCGTTTTTCAATCTTGAAAATTTTCGCCGGATTGTGCGCCATTTTCTGCACGATTTTTTCAATCGAAATTTTGCCTTGGTGGTGTGCTTCAAACATGGCCACAACGGCATGTTGAACAAGTGGGCCACCAGATGGGGCTTTGGTATAAACCTGATTTTTTTCTTCTAAAGTATGCGGCGCGTGGTCGGTGGCAATCACATCAATGGTATCGTCAAGCAGCGCTTTCCAGAGTGCGTCACGGTCTTCGGCAGTTTTCACGGCCGGGTTCCATTTGATCAGGTTGCCCTTGGTTTTGTAATCATCGTTGGTAAACCACAAATGGTGCACACAAACTTCGGCGGTAATCTGTTTGTCTTCAAGCGGGATTTTATTACTGAACAATTCCATTTCCCTGGCCGTAGACAGGTGGAATACATGCAGACGCGCGCCTGTTTTTTTGGCCAGTGCCACCGCTTTGGAGGAAGACAGGTAACAGGCCTCTGCACTGCGGATGAGATGGTGGTATTCCACCGGGATGTCATCGCCATACTCGGCCTTATACTTTTCAAGATTTGCTTTGATGGTCGCTTCATCTTCACAGTGTACGGCAATGAGCATTTTGGTGCTGGAGAATATTTTTTCGATGGTTTCGGGATTGTCAACCAGCATGTTTCCGGTAGAGGAACCCAAAAACAATTTGATACCCGCCACATTTTTCGGATTGGTTTTCAACACTTCCTCAAGGTTGTCATTGGTACCACCCATCATAAACGAATAATTGGCGTGTGAAGTTTGGGCGGCTATTTCGTATTTCTGTTCCAGCAATTCCTGGGTAACGGCATTGGGCACGGTGTTGGGCTGTTCGATAAACGAAGTGATGCCTCCGGCTATGGCAGCACGGCTTTCGGTGGCAATCGTTCCTTTGTGGGTAAGTCCCGGTTCGCGGAAATGCACCTGGTCATCAATGGCCCCGGGAATCAGGTAATTTCCTTCGGCATCAATCACCTGGCAGTCGGAACTTTTGAGACTGATGTTTTCACCAATTTCGGCTATGTATTCGCCTTTGATCAGCACATCGCCCTCAAAAATTTTCCCTTCATTTACAATCTTCGCATTTTTAATTAAAATCGTATGCATTTTTGTTTCCCTCCTGCCTTCTGCAATTTATAATCGGTTAAAAAACTTTTTCATCCGCAACGACAATACGCCGAACACGGCTTCTTTGATAATTGCGCCGCTCATCTTCGATTGGCCTTTGGTCCTGTCTGTAAAAATGACCGGAACCTCCTGGATGTTGTATTTTTTTGAAAATGCGCGGTATTTCATTTCAATCTGGAACGCATATCCAATGAACTTTATTTTATCAAGGTTGATGCTTTCGAGCACTTCCCGTTTGTAACAGATGAATCCTGCCGTGGCGTCCATAATTTTCATCCCGGTAATCAGGCGTACATAAACTGACGCAAAATACGAAAGAAGTACCCTACTGAGTGGCCAATTGACCACATTGACCCCTGTCACATAACGCGAACCGACGGCCACATCGGCCGTATCGAAATGACAGGCTGCGTATAATTTTTCAAGGTCATTGGGGTTGTGCGAAAAATCGGCATCCATTTCATAAATAAAGGCATAATCCCTTTGGAGTGCCCATTTGAAACCATGTACATAAGCGGTGCCTAAACCTGCTTTTTTGTTTCTTTTTTCGAGGAACAACTGCTGCGGGAATTCCTTTTGGAGTTCGGCAACCTTGTCGGCGGTTTTGTCCGGGGAATTGTCATCGATAATCAACACATGAAAAGGCTTATGCAATGAAAATACGGCCCTTATGATGCTTTCGATGTTTTCAATTTCGTTGTAGGTAGGGATGATGACCAGTCCGCAATTCATAAATTTAGCATAATGATAGGGCAAAAATAGGCATTTTATGGCTTCTGCATCTTAATAAAATTATAATACTGCCAAAGAAATAAATTTTAGTAATTTTACGCCCAATGGCAGCACACGAATTACATCTCCGGATTATCGAAAACAAGGATTGGGCCACCGTCATCTTTGTTGCGGCTTTTGGCCTGATTGTATTGGCAAAATCAGTTTTTGAAACCCGTTTCAGTGATTTTATCCGGTTGGTGGTTTCCAAAAAATACCTCATGATTTACCGCGAAAGTTCGCACCTGATGAGCGGTTTTAATGTCATTTTGTTTGCAGTCAACCTGGTGTCACTTTCGTTTTTTATCCAGATAGTGCTGGACCATTTCGGTTACGGTGAAAAGACAGACTGGATACTGTTTGTACAGATTTTTACACTGCTGACGGTTTTCATCCTGTCCAAATTCCTGGTTGAGAAGATTGTAGCCGAAACTTTCAACATTGAAGAGGTCATTGAGCAGTTTAATTTACAGAAAGTCAGCTACCGGACTTACATCGGGCTGTTGTTGCTGCCGGTTTCTGTGTTGCTTTTTTACAGTGATTATTCATCAAATTCGCTTTATTTAAGCATTATCGGCATTTTATTGGCAGTAAATGCCATAACTTATTTACTTTCTTTAAAAATTTATCAAAACTTGCTAATACCGAAGTTGTTTTATTTTATTTTATATCTTTGCGCACTTGAAATAGCACCGTACTATTTCATCTATTATTTGATGACAAAAAATTAGAATAAGAATGTCAAACTTGAAAGTGAAAACGATTTTGGTGTCACAGCCGGAACCTAAGGTAGAAAATTCCCCTTATTTTGATTTACAGCAAAAACACAAGGTCAAAGTTGACTTTCGCTCCTTCATCCACGTGGAAGGCGTAAGCGCTAAAGATATCAGGGCGCAAAAAATAGACCTCAATAATTTTACCGCCATCATCTTAACGAGTAAAAATGCCGTCGACCATTTTTTCAGGGTAGCTGAAGAAATGCGTTATAAAGTGCCCGAAGATTTGCGTTATTTCTGCCAATCGGAAGCCATTGCCTTTTACCTCCAGAAGTATGTCGTGTACCGCAAACGCAAGATTTATGTGGGGCAGAAAGATTTTGCCGACATGACGACACTTTTCAAGAAATACAAGGAAGAAAAATACCTGCTGCCTGCTTCAGACCAATTGAATGCCGATGCACCTATTACATTAAACAACCTGAAACTCAACTGGACCCAGGCGGTATTTTATAAAACGGTCATGAGTGATTTGTCTGATTTGGCCGACGTTTATTATGACGTCTTGGCCTTTTTCAGCCCGACCGGAATCAAGTCGTTGTTCAAGAATTTCCCCGATTTCCAGCAAAACAACACCCGTATTGCGGTTTTCGGAAGCACTACACAGAAAGAAGCCCTCGAACATGGCCTGCGCATCGATATTTTGGCCCCAACGCCGGAAACCCCATCGATGACCATGGCACTCGAAAAATACATTGCAGAGGCCAATAAAGGGAAGTAAAATTTCAATAAATCAAAATACAAATTCCAAACGCCACAGTCTGTAAGACAAATTGGCATTTGGAATTTTTTTATTGGAATTTATCCTCACAATCCATAAAAAAAGTCTCACTGTTCGGTGAGACTTTTTTATTGAATTACAATTTACTTTTATAATTGCGGTCCGGCCTTCACCAGGTTCTGGCCTTCGTTATTGTCCGTGTACTGGACAAAGTTTTTGATGAAGCGCGACGCCAAATCAGTTGCTTTTTCATTCCATTGGGAAGCATCGGCATAAGTATCACGCGGATCCAGAATGGCTGGGTTCACGTCATGCAGTGCAGTAGGTACTTCCAAGTTGAATACCGGAATCATTTTGGTATCGGCTTTTTCGATGGAACCATCCAGGATGGCATCAATGATGGCACGGGTATCCTTGATGGAAATACGTTTTCCGGTACCGTTCCAGCCCGTGTTGACCATATAGGCGGTGGCTTTGTGCTGCTCCATTTTCTTTACCAGTTCTTCCCCGTATTTGGTTGGATGCAAGGTTAAGAAAGCTTTTCCGAAACAAGCCGAAAAAGTAGGTTCCGGTTGGGTGACTCCCCTTTCGGTACCGGCCAGTTTGGCGGTAAATCCGGAAAGGAAATAATATTTGGTCTGCTCCGGCGTCAGTTTGGATACCGGCGGCATTACCCCAAAAGCGTCGGCCGTAAGGAAAATCACCTTGTTGGCATGACCTGCTTTCGAAACTGGTTTTACAATATTGTGTATGTGGTAAATCGGATAAGAAACACGGGTATTCTGGGTCACCGAACCGTCCTTGAAATCGATTTTTCCGTTGGCATCTACCGTTACGTTTTCGAGAAGTGCGTCTTTTTTGATCGCTCCGTAGATGTCTGGTTCATTTTCCTTGCTTAAATCGATGGTTTTGGCATAACAGCCGCCTTCAAAATTGAACACGCCGTCATTGTCCCATCCGTGCTCGTCATCACCAATCAATTCCCTTTTCGGGTCAGTAGACAGGGTGGTTTTTCCGGTTCCGGACAAGCCGAAGAAAACAGCTACGTCGCCGGCTGCCCCTTTGTTGGCTGAACAGTGCATGGAAGCAATTCCCTGAAGAGGCAAATAGTAGTTCATCATGGCAAACAAGCCTTTTTTCATTTCACCACCATACCAGGTGCCGCCGATAATCTGTACTTTTTCGGTCAGGTTGAAGGCGATGTACACTTCAGAATTCAATCCGTGGGCCGCATAATCCTTGAAGCTGGTTTTGGAACCGTTCATCACAATAAAATCAGGCTCCCCGAAGTTTTCGAGTTCTGCTTCCGTCGGACGGATGAACATGTTGGTAACAAAATGTGCCTGCCAAGCCACTTCCATAATGAAGCGCACTTTCAATCGTGTATTTTCATTGGCGCCGCAAAAAGCGTCCACCACGTATAATTTTTTTCCTGACAATTGGTTTACCGTGGTATCTTTCAAGGCATTCCAGGTGTCTTGTGTAATCGGTTTGTTGTCATTGACTGCCTTTTCGGAATTCCACCAGATGGTGTTTTCGGTAACAGCATCCTTGACGATGTATTTGTCTTTGGGCGACCTTCCTGTAAATTCCCCGGTCATTACATTTACAGCGCCCAGCTCTGTCAACTGGCCTCTTTCATAACCCACCAGGTTGGGGTCTAGTTCATCCTTGTATAAGGTTTCAAAACTTGGGTTGTATACTATTTCCTTCGTATTCAGAATCCCATATTTTTCTAACGAAATTGATTTCGAAATTTGATCGAGGTTGCTCATAACTATATTATAGTACTGTTAATAAATTGAGAGGGCAAAGTTAAAAATTATATTTTAGATAAACTTGCGCTTGGTCACTTTTATCATTTTTTGTTTATAAAATGAAAGGTCAGTATGCCCCAGGCAATAATGAGCAGGGCGCCGCCAATGGGTGTAACAAAACCGATGGCCCTGAAGTCTATGGATGAAACAGCCGTGGTCGACAACAGGTAAATGGAGCCCGAAAAAAGCAAAATGCCCAAAATGACCAAGATAAAAATGATTTTTTTTGTTTTGGCCTGCAGCTGGCTGTTCAGCCCGAGGAACAGGAGGAACAAGGCATGGTACATTTGGTATTTCACGCCGGTTTCAAAGGAAGCGAGTTGGTCAATGCTCAGGATTTTCTTTAGGGCGTGGGCCCCAAAAGCCCCAAGGATAATGGCGGTCATTCCGAAAAAACCCGCTGCAGATAGTATTTTCTTGTCCATTTTGTATTGCATTTGAAATAAAACACAAATTTATCGGTTATGTAATGAAATCGGAAGGTTTTGTTGGTTTATTTTCAAAGCAGGCTTCCCGATTCCCATTTTAAAATTTATATTTGCAACTTAATTTTCACACATGAAAAAAGCACTGTTTATCATCGCTTCCGTTTTGGTTTTCTGTTCTTTTTCGGCAGACAAAAGTGCCGGGATACCCGCTGGCGAAAAATTGGTTTATGTGGGTTCCTATAATATGACCGGACTGATGACCCAATTGGCACAGGTTACGCTTTCGACTGAAACGGTCACTACCTCCAAAAACACCTTTCTGCACCTCAACTGTGAACTGAGCACCTATGCCAAATGGGACAAGTTTTTCAAGATACGCGACATTTACGAATCGTATGTAGACCCGACAACTTTAAAGCCAAGCCTTTACAAACGAAGCATTGATGAAGGCGGGTATACCAAAAAAGAAAAATACATTTTCAAGGGCAATTCGGTAACCAGTACTGTAAAAAAACGCACCAAACCCGAAACCACCAAAACCTTTACCATTGGCGGTGCCACACAGGATGCCATTTCGATGATGTACAAATTACGCACCATGGATTTGTCTAAAATGAAAACCGGTCAAATGCAGTCATTTACCATCGTTTTTGATGAAAAACAAATTCCGGTAACCGTAAAATTATTGGGTACCGAAACAGTTTCTGCCGGAAATCTGGGCCAGAAAAGCTGTTATAAATTATCAATCGGTGCCAAAACCGATGCCCTGAAAGGCAAAGACAAAAACCTCATCTGGCTCACGGCCGATGCCAAAAAAATCCCTGCCCTGATGAAATTCAGTATTCCTGTGGGCACCGGGCAACTGGCTTTGTCATCCGCTTCAGGCATTTAAACTTTCAGTTATGAGAAAACTACTGCTCATTTTAGCCATTGTCTTTACCAGTTTCGGATTGCTGTTTGCCGTATTGCCTCTCGATACACTCGCCTTCCTGCCTATTGGATTGGGGTTGGTTTTCGCCTTCCTGGCTTACAGGAAATCAGAAGGATTACAGCAAAAAATACCCAAATGGCTGATGATTGCCTCATTGGTGTGTGTGATCTTCGTAATCGGGAAAACTTTCCTCATCAAGGATGAAGTGGCAGTTGACGAACAATTTGAAAAAGAAAAAATAGAAACCAAAAAAGAAGCGCAGAAAGACCTGGAAGAATTGGAAGGACTGGAATAAACCCTACTTTCAAAATTTCTGTAGCTTTGCATATCATTACCACCAACATGACCAGAAATATACTCATCATTGGCGCCGGGCGTTCGGCCTCTTCCTTAATACAATACCTGCTGGCCAAGTCTGACCAGGAAAACCTGCATTTGGTCATTGGCGATTTGTCACTCGAACTGGCACAGCGCAAAACCCAAAACCACCCGAATGCCACGGCCATCCAACTGGATATCCACAATGAAGTGCAGCGGCACGAACAAATCAGTAAGGCAGATATCGTTATTTCGATGCTTCCGGCCCACATGCATATCGAAGTGGCACAGGATTGCCTCACTTTCAAAAAACACATGGTCACGGCTTCGTATGTTTCTGATGCCATGCAAAGCCTGGACGCAGCGGCCAAGGAAAACAACCTCGTCTTCATGAACGAAATCGGGCTTGACCCCGGAATCGACCACATGAGTGCCATGAAAGTAATCGATGAAATACGCGAACAAGGTGGTAAAATGATTTTGTTTGAATCGTTCTGTGGTGGCTTGGTTGCTCCAGAATCAGACAACAATCTTTGGAACTACAAATTTACCTGGGCCCCGAGAAACGTCGTATTGGCCGGACAAGGCGGCGCGGCCAAATTCATCCAGGAAGGCAAATACAAATACATTCCTTATACCAAATTGTTCCGCAGGACCGAATTTTTGATGGTGGAAGGCTACGGAAAATTTGAAGCCTATGCCAACCGCGACTCGCTCAAATACCGCAGCGTGTATGGGTTGGATGACGTACTGACCTTATACAGAGGCACCATCAGGCGGGTGGGTTATTCCAAGGCCTGGAACATGTTTGTGCAATTGGGCATGACCGATGATTCGTATGTGATGGAAAACTCCGAAACGATGAGTTACCGCGATTTTGTCAATTCGTTTTTGCCTTTTCACCCGACCGATTCTGTCGAGATCAAGATGCGCCTTGCCCTGAATATCGAACAGGACGACATCATGTGGGACAAACTGCTCGAACTCGATTTGTTCAACCACAAAAAAATTGTCGGTCTCAAAAATGCCACACCGGCCCAAATACTGGAGCGTATCCTCAATGACAGCTGGACCTTACAGCCAGAAGATAAAGACATGATTGTCATGTACCACAAATTTGGCTACGAACTGGGCGGCGAACAGCACCAAATTGACTCCAAAATGGTCTGCATCGGCGACGACCAAACCTATACCGCTATGGCCAAAACCGTCGGCCTTCCGGTGGCGATGGCAACCCTGCAAATCCTGAACGGCAACATCAAAACGCCGGGCGTGCAGTTGCCCATCCGCAAAGAGGTTTACGAACCCATACTGAAGGAATTGGAAGAATTCGGGGTGGTGTTCAAGGAAACCCAGATGCCTTATGTGGGGTATAACCCGGATAAGCTGACGACTACGAATTAGTGCCTTAGTGCCTTGGTTCCTTGGTTCCTTGGTTCCTTGGTTTTTAAGGAATTTTACAGAAAATGTTTCATTATGAAACCAAATTTCTATTTTTGTTTTAAATTCAAAACCTATGAAGATAAATCAATTACAAATAGAGATTGACGGCATAGACAAGGAAATCCTCCGTGAACTCATGGAAGACGCGCGCAAACCCATCCTCCAGATTGCCAACAAAATAGGTATCTCGGGTGCCGCCATCCACCAAAGACTGAAGAAACTCGAAGAAGCCCAAGTCATTTCGGGTTCCAAATTCATCGTCAACAACAAGGTTTTGGGTTACCGTACCATGGCCTTTATCGGGATTTACCTCGAAAAAGCCGCCAGCAATGCCGAAGCGGTAAAGGAACTCAAAAAAATACCTGAAGTACTCGAATGTCATTACACCACCGGAAACTGGAGCATCCTGATCAAAATCATCTGTCGGGATAACGAACATTTGATGCAATTGCTCAACAAAAAAATCCAGCCCATAGACGGGGTTTCACGAACCGAAACTTTTATATCTTTGGAGCAGCAAATTGAACGGCAAATACAACTCTAGATTACCCATGAACCTCAATAAATTTTCAAAGGAAAACGTTACCATCGGCTTTTACATCATCTACATCCTTTTGGCCGCTGCCTGTTACGAACTGTTTCCGGGCGATGCCAAAGTGCCGAATATGGGCGTGTTGCTTTTTTTCCTGCTCATCCCGATTGGGTTGGTTTATGCATTGGTACACGCTGTGAAACATCTTAACTCCAACGTAAGTTACACCAAATGTTTCCTGATACACATTACGGTATGGCTGACAATTATCGCTTTTGTGACCAACTTTAAAAAATGATTTGAAATCCTGCATTCCGGCATAAAAAAACCGTCCCATTCAAAAAAACAGGACGGCTTATTTTATTTATTAAGAAAATTTATTCCCTTCTTCCCAAAATCTGGAAAGCCCAATACAACAACGAAGCCAGGGCACCCAAAGCAGCCACTACATAAGTACGTGCAGCCCATTTCAAGGCGTCTTCTGCACCCGCATATTCCTGTTGACTTAACATGTTTTTGTTTTTAAGCCAGGCCAGTGCGCGGTTGCTCGCATCGTATTCCACCGGCAAGGTGACAAAGCTAAAGGCCGTGGCAATGGCCATCATGACCAATCCGGCAAGGGCCACAAAAAACCCGATGGAAGTGCCTTTGGAGGCAATCCCCAAAATCAATCCACCCATAATGAGCCATTGCGACATCGAGGAAGATACATTTACGACCGGCACCATTTTCGAACGCATGGTAAGCCACTGGTAGGCTTGGGCATGTTGCACGGCGTGACCGCATTCGTGTGCCGCCACCGCAGCCGCAGCCGCATTGCGCTGGTTGTACACGCCTTCACTCAGGTTGACGGTTTTGTCTGCCGGATTGTAATGGTCGGTGAGTTGACCTGGTGTTGAAATTACCCTGACGTCACGGATACCGTGGTCGGCCAGCATTTTTTCGGCTATTTCTGCGCCCGACATGCCGTTGCGGAGCGCTACTTTTGAGTAGAATTCAAACTTGCTTTTCAGCCTGGAACTTACGAGCCAACTGAACAAGGCGATGAGCCCAATGATTAACATATACTTTAAATCGAACATAATAGTTTTTTTTAGGATTAAGTTACCAATTATCCATCAAATTGCACGCCAAATTTCAAAAATGACAATTTGACATTGCCTATCGGCAAACCGTGATAAAGGCAACCAGTTCGCTTGCCTCATAGTAGGTAAAAGACACCGAAATAATTTCGTAGCCTTCATTGGTTTTCGCATTCAGGAATTGTTCAACGTCCTGGGCAAGTTCTTCCTTCATTCCGGAGAAACCGGCTGACTTTTTCAGGATATGGATTTGATGTTTTTTCATGGTATTTCACTTTTCCAGATTAGACGTTGGAAACCGTGAAAAGGTTACAAAAAAAGCCCAATTTCCATTTCCGGAATTTGGGCTTAATAAGTGATTCAATAACAATTGTTATCCCACCAGGTTGATTACTTTCCCCGGAACGATAATCACCTTGTTGGGGGTTTTGCCGTCGAGTTGTTTGAGGGTGCGTTCGTCTGCCATAACGATGTCCTGTATTTGGGCGATGGTCAGATCGAGCGGGAGTTTGATGGTAAAACGCATTTTTCCGTTGAACGAAACCGGATATTCCTTCTCTGATTCGACCAAATATTTGGCGTCATACACCGGGAAATCGACCGTCGAAACAGAACCTTCATGACCCAGTTGTGACCACAATTCTTCGGCGATGTGTGGCGCATAAGGCGAAACCACCACGGCCAAAGGCTCGAGGATTTTACGGTGGTGGCATTTCATCGCAGCGAGTTCGTTCACACAGATCATGAATTGTGAAACCGAGGTGTTGAACGAGAAATTCTCGATGTCTTCGGTGACTTTCTTGATGGTTTTGTGCAGCGATTTGTACATGTCTGCCGTAGGTTCATCATTGGTTACGTTCAAACCATTGTCGTCAAAATACAGTCTCCATAGTTTTTTCAAAAAGCCCGAAACACCGGTAATCCCGGCGGTATTCCAGGGTTTCGCCTGTTCGAGCGGCCCGAGGAACATTTCGTACAACCTTAAAGTATCGGCGCCATAATCGTTGCAGATGTCGTCTGGGTTGACGACGTTGTATTTCGACTTGGACATTTTTTCGACTTCTCTTTGGACAGGAAGAATCTTTATTTCATTTCCATCTAAAATTACATCACCATTGAAGTATGAAGAGTTGAGAATATCACTTTTGTATCTATTATTTTCATCTAACTCATCTACAACAATTTCATTTTTCAGATTTACATAATTAACATCAATCGGTGTTTTATAACAAATAAAATTGAAAGGTAGGTCTTTCAGATCACGGTTAAATCCTATATGAAAATTCATTCTCTCATGAAGAAAATCAGCTAATTTTTTTGGTAAAATATCAATTGAGCCTCCGTTCATTATTTCCGAATACAAATCCTTAGTAATTATTACTTGATTTTGTCCAGTTTTTTCTCCGAATCTGGGCTGTAAGATAAATAGAAAAGCACTCTCTCCCAAAATCATCCCCTGATTGATCAGTTTTTTAAAAGGTTCTTCCGTTGGCGCATAACCACGGTCTTTCAGAAACTTGTTCCAGAAACGCGAATAGAGCAAATGCCCGGTCGCGTGCTCGCTGCCACCGATGTACAAATCGACATTTTCCCAATATTTCAGGGCGTCTTTTGAGGCAAATTCGTTCTCGTTGTGGGCATCCATATAACGCATCCAGTACCAGGAGCTTCCGGCCCAGCCCGGCATGGTATTCAGTTCAAGCGGAAATACAGTGATATTATCTATCCTGTTGTTTTCAACTACTTTATTTTCTGTGGTAGACCAGGCCCAAACAACGGAGTTCCCCAATGGCGGCTGCCCGTCTTCTGTCGGTAAATATTTCTCCACTTCCGGAAGGACGATGGGTAAATGTTGAGAGTCTATCATCTGTGGCAAACCGTTTACATAATACACCGGAAACGGCTCTCCCCAGTAGCGCTGGCGTGAAAACACGGCATCGCGCAAACGGTAATTGGTTTTCCCTTTGCCCTGCCCGATATCTTCCAGTGCGGCGATGATGGTTTTGGTGGCCTGTTTGTATCCCATCCCGTTCAGGAAATCGGAGTTTTCAAGCAGGAAATTTTCCTTGGCCCCATAGGCTTCTTCAGAAATATCCTTATCGAAAATATTCTTGATGGCCGGCATTCCGTTTTGTCCTTTAAAATGATTCGCAAACGCATAATCGCGCTCATCGCCCGCAGGAACAGCCATGACGGCACCGGTTCCGTAGCCTGCCAACACATAATCGCCAATCCAGACCGGAATGGCTTCTTTGGTAAACGGATGCTCGGCAAACGCGCCGGTAAACACGCCCGATATGGTTTTCACGTCGGCCATCCTTTCGCGTTCAGAACGTTTGGCGGTGGCTTCGACATAGGCTTCAACAGCGGCTTTTTGCTCCGGGGTGGTAATTTGCGACACCAATTCGTGTTCGGGTGCAAGGGTCATAAAGGTCACGCCGAAAATGGTATCCGGACGGGTGGTAAATACGTCAATAGTTGCCGGTTGTTGGTTGTCTGTTGTTGGTAAAACCGAAAAGGAAACAGCAGCCCCGACCGATTTCCCGATCCAGTTGCGTTGGCTTTCCTTAATCGATTCGCTCCAGTCGATGGTATCCAGCCCCTGCAGCAACCTTTCGGCATAAGCGGAAATGCGCATCGACCATTGGGTCATTTTCTTGCGGATGACCGGATGGCCGCCACGTTCGGATACGCCGTTGACGATTTCGTCGTTGGCCAAAACGGTCCCGAGTGCCGGGCACCAATTGACTTCGGTTTCGGCGAGGTAAGTCAGGCGGTATTGGAGTAATATTTTCTGTTGTTCTTCTGAAGTAAAAGCGTTCCAGGCGGCAGCGGAAAATTCGGCTATGTTGTCGTCACAAACTGCATTAACCGTGATGTTTCCGTGTTCTTCAAAGAGGGAAACCAAGGTAGCAATGTCTTCTGCTTTGTCTGTATCGATGTTGTACCAGGAATTGAACAACTGGATAAAAATCCATTGGGTGTGTTTGTAATAATCGGGGTTGGAGGTGCGTACTTCACGGCTCCAATCGAACGAAAACCCAATTTTATCGAGTTGTTCGCGGTAGCGCGCGATGTTTTCACGCGTGGTTTTTTCAGGATGCTGCCCGGTTTGTATGGCGTATTGCTCGGCAGGCAGTCCGAAAGAATCATAACCCTGCGGATGCAATACATTGAAGCCTTTATGACGTTTGAAACGCGCCACGATGTCGGAAGCAATGTACCCCAGCGGATGCCCCACATGCAGCCCGGCTCCTGAAGGATAAGGGAACATATCCAGAACGTAATACTTCGGTTGCTGGTTGTCGGTTGCTGGTTGACGGGCTTTGAACGTTTGATTATCTGCCCAGTATTTTTGCCACTTTGCCTCTATTTTTTCGTGATGGTATTTCATTTACTATTTTTGCTGAACGCTGAATTTAAGATACTTTCGCCCGCTGGTGTTACCGACAACCGACAACACCAACAGACAACTAAAGCGCAAATTTACGTTTAAAGTACTAAAATCAAAACTTTAACCGTTATATTCTGTGAGAACCAAATTTCTTTTTTATTTTTACGCCTTAAATGACAATGTATGGCTTCCAATTTCGATAAATTTCAAAAACGACGGGTAATAACATCTTATTTTTCGGTGGTTTTGAGCGTTTTCCTGGTGTTGTTTTTACTGGGATTGCTCGGGCTTTTTGTGATCAATTCGAAGCGTTTGTCTGACAATTTCAAGGAAGATATCGTCATGACGGTGTTCTTCAAAAACGACGCTACAGACAGTACTTTTGCCGCTTTTGATACCGAGATGAAATCGGCCCAGTTTGCCAAGGATTACAAGTTTGTTTCGAAGGAAGCTGCCGCGAAGGAACACGAAAAAGTATTTGGCGAAAACTTCATGCAGTTTTTGGGCACGAACCCTTTGCAGAATTCCTACGACATCCACCTGAAGGCAGAATATGTGACCAATCCGGGGTTTTCCCGCGTAGAAAACAAGCTGCGCCAAAACCCGATGGTGGCCGATATTGTATACGACAAACAACTGATAACCTTAGTCAATGACAACGTGCGCCAAATCAGTATGTGGATCTTGATTATCAGTGGCGTGTTTGCGTTTATTTCGGTGTTGCTCATCAACAGTTCGATGCGTTTGTCGATTTATGCCAACCGTTTTATCATCAAGACGATGCAGATGGTGGGTGCGACCAAATCGTTTATCCGCAGGCCGTTTATCAAACAGAGCATTATTTTGGGCGTGATTGGTTCTGTGTTGGCCGTAGCAGCCCTTATCGGATTGCTGTTTTACATCAATGTGAATTATCCGACGATGGAAATTTTCAAGGATATTGACCTGACTATTGGTGTGTTGCTGATTGTATTACTGCTGGGTGTATTGATCACCTGGGTCAGCACGTATTTTGCAACCCAACGCTTCCTGAACCTGAGAACAGACGATTTATACTAGTTTTTACCAACAACAAAATGAAAAGCAACGAAAACAAAAATGGCTTTCTGTATGAAAGCATCAACTATAAAATTTTACTGGTTGGGTTGGCCGTAATCGCCTTGGGTTTTATCCTGATGAGTGGCGGTGGCAGTGATGACCCGAAAGTATTCAACGAAAGTGAATTGTTCAGTTTCAGGAGGATCAGGCTGGCACCAACTGTGGTACTGATTGGTTTTGGGATTACGATTTACTCGATTTTCAAAAATCCGAAGAAATAACAATGGATTTTTTTCAGGCAATACTCATTGCAATTGTAGAAGGTTTGACAGAATATTTGCCTGTGTCCTCTACGGCCCACATGATTTTTACAAGTTCTTTTTTTGGCATCCAGGATGATGATTTTGTGAAATTGTTCCAGGTGGCCATACAGTTCGGTGCGATTTTGGCCGTGGTGGTGTTGTATTGGCGGAAATTCTTCGACTTCAGTAAAATCAACTTTTACATCAAATTGGCCTGCGCCGTGGTTCCGGCTTTGGTGCTCGGAAAAATATTCGACGACAAGATTGATGCCGTGCTTGGAAACCCCATCCCCATTGCGGTGGTCTTGGTGTTGGGCGGTATCGTTTTGCTTTTTATCGACAGCCGTTTCAAAAACCCTACCATAGCACACGAAGAAGACATTTCGGTAAAAAAAGCGATAACCATCGGTTTTTGGCAATGCCTGGCGATGATGCCCGGCACAAGCCGTTCGGCCGCTTCCATCATTGGCGGGATGCAGCAAGGGTTGACCCGTGAAACCGCTGCGGAATTTTCATTTTTCCTGGCCGTACCGACCATGTTGGCGGTAACTACTTATTCGCTTTTTTTAAAAACGTATGAGGTGTCACAACTCAAAGGCTACGAATTGCTGACCCAATCAGCCGATAACATGAAAATGTTCCTGGTCGGAAATCTCGTGGCGTTCCTGGTGGCCATCGTGGCGATAAAATTCTTTATCGGCATCATTAAAAAATATGGTTTCAAACCTTGGGGTTATTACCGTATTGTGGCAGGAATTGTGTTGTTGGCTTATTTTTCATTAAATAAATAAGATTTGAAAACTGCCGAAGACATCCTGAACGGTCAGGTCATTTTGCTCGACAAACCCCTGAAATGGAGTTCATTCCAGGCAGTCAATAAACTGAAATACCTACTCAAACACCATTACAATTTACCCAAAAAATTCAAGATTGGCCATGCTGGCACACTTGATCCGTTGGCCACAGGATTGTTGATTGTCTGCACCGGGAAATTCACCAAAACCATCACTGAAATCCAGGCACAAACCAAAGAATATACCGGAACCATTACCATTGGGGTCACCACACCGAGTTATGACCTAGAAACCGAAGTAAATGCCACCTTCCCCATCAGCCATATCACCGAAAGCCTGATTATGGCAACCGCCCAACAGTTTGTTGGTGAAATTGACCAGAAACCACCCGTTTTTTCAGCCATCAAAAAAGATGGGATACGGCTTTACGAACACGCCCGTGCCGGAGAGGAAGTAGAAATTGCCGCCCGTAAAACCACCATCTACGAATTTGAAATTACCCGCATCCACCTGCCCGAAATTGACTTCCGGGTACAATGCAGCAAAGGCACCTACATCCGCTCTTTGGCTTATGACTTCGGACTCGCCTTGCAATCGGGCGCGTACCTGTCTGCCTTGCGGCGTACCAAAATTGGCGGTTATGACGTGAAGGACGGGGTAACTCCTGAGGACTTTGAAAAACAGCTTATTGCATCAAAGCCATAATTTCGTTCTGGGTACTGACGCCTTTGTCGGCCAGGTACCATTTCTGCAGGGCGATTTTTGCCGGTTCGTCCACTACGCCATGTGCTGCCTTGTAATCGATTATGAGTTGTTTGGCGCCTTGCGGACGCGGACCGAAATGACCGACTACTTCCCAAGTATTTTTATCAACGATAATCAGTTTGGGTATCGAACGCGTGCCATTCGTCAGGAATAAATCCATCAGTTCGGGGTTGTCGTCACGGAGTACTATTTTCAACTCAATACGGTCTGAAACTTCAGCCATTTTATAAAAGATAGGTAAGAGCTGCGCGGCATCGCCACACCAACCTTCAGATATGACCAGCCAAAGGTAGTCTTTGTCCAGCTGTTGCAAAAATTCTTTGACTTGCTGAGTCAACTGCATGGTTTTGTCCAGACGGTGCAACCGCGCTTCATTCAATTGGGTATAATGCACCAAGTCGGGCGATTGGTCATGGCCGGTAGTTTTGCCGGTTTGCAATAAATTGGTTATCAAGCTCCTGTATTCAGGGTAAGAATAACTTTTGGCATTGCTTTTTTTGAGTAAGGATTCCATTTTTAAAATTTAAGCCACAAAGTTAAACATCCCAAAACAAAAAGTTTGCTACAAAAGTCACACAACTTTATTTTTCGTAAAAAATAAAAAAAGTAAATGTTTATATTTGCAATGCAAAACGTACAAAATCGTACCAAAATACACAACTCCCAAGAAAAAAATGGCAATCAAATACAAAAGAATACTCCTGAAATTAAGTGGTGAGGCGCTCATGGGCGACAGGCAATATGGCATTGATCCGAAACGCCTGGCCGAATATGCCGATGAAATCAAGCAAATACATGACATGGGCGTAGAAATTGCCATCGTGATCGGGGGCGGGAACATTTTCAGGGGCGTGGCCGGGGCCAGCAATGGGATGGACCGCGTTCAGGGCGATTATATGGGGATGTTGGCCACAGTAATCAACGGGATGGCCTTACAGGGCGCTTTGGAAGACAAAGGCATGCTGACCCGTTTGCAGACTGCCTTGAAAATTGAGGCGATTGCCGAACCTTACATCAAAAGAAGGGCCGTGCGCCACCTCGAAAAAGGCCGCATCGTGATTTTTGGTGCCGGAACCGGAAACCCTTATTTCACTACTGATACCGCCGCAGTGTTGCGTGGGGTTGAAGTTCACGCCGATGTAATCCTGAAAGGAACACGCGTTGACGGCGTATACAATGCCGACCCGGAAAAAGACGCTTCTGCCGTGAAATTTGATTACATCTCGTTTGAGGACGTACTCAAAAAAGGCCTCAATGTGATGGATACTACGGCATTTACGCTCAGCCAGGAAAACAAGCTGCCGATTGTGGTTTTTGACATGAACAAAAGCGGCAACCTGTTGAAAATCTGTCAGGGTGAAAATATCGGGACTGTGGTGAATATTTAAGCCAACAAATAAAAACCAAAATTTGAAATTTAAGAAATCGAGATAAAAATGGAAGAAATTGAATTTATTTTGGATAGTGCCAAAGAATCAATGAACGGTTCTGTAGCCCACTTGGAAAAATCTTTTTTGAACATTCGTGCCGGGAAAGCATCGCCACAAATGCTCGGAAGCGTTTTTGTGGATTATTACGGCTCACAGACGCCTTTGTCGCAGGTAGCCAACATCAATGTGCCTGATGCCCGTACGATTACCATACAACCGTATGAAAAAAGCATGTTGCAAACCATCGAAAAAGCCATCATGATTGCCAATCTGGGTTTCAACCCGATGAACAACGGCGAAAATATCATCATTAGCGTACCGCCCCTTACCGAAGAAAGAAGGCGTGATTTGGTGAAACAGGCCAAAGCCGAAACGGAAGATGCCAAAATCGGGATTAGAAATGCCCGTAAGGATGCCAATACCGACATTAAGAAACTGGAAAAAGACGGTACTTCTGAAGACCTTTGTAAAAATGCAGAGGAAGAAATCCAGAAACTGACCGATGCTTTCATCAAAAAAGCCGAAGAACACCTCGTTCACAAGGAAGCCGAAATCATGAAGGTGTAACCTTCTTTATGACCTATAAAACATGTTGCCCGACAAGATATCAAATCCTGCCGGGCAACTACTTTTCATAGCAATCTGTATTTTTATTGCGCTGCGTCACGGGCCGCTTTTACACGGTCATGGTCAGCCACAATGGCTTGGTGTTGTTGTTGGATGAGGGTGCGTTGCTCAGTGGAAAAAGAAACGGTTTCATCTCCCAATACATCAGCATAAGCTTTTTTGGCTACATCTTCGCCATATTCACAGGAATTCAGGATGGCCTTGCGGTCATTGCCTGTCAAGGCTGCTTTGATGTCCATCCAGGCCCGGTAAAATTTACCGCTGGTACTGGTTTCGTCTGTGGGTTTGCCACCCAATTGCTGTACTTGGGCACGCAAATCAAAATTGTTTTTGACACTGGTTTGCATCAATTCTGAAAAAAAGGCTTTCTGGTCTGGCGCTTCTGTTTCCTCCGAGGCGGTTTTGTAGCCTTCCACCCGATCATTGTTGATTTGGATCAGGCTGTTCAATGCTGCAATTGTTTTATCGTTTTCCATGATATTGAGTTGTTTTAAATTTTTATGTTTCCTTGTTTGGCATCTATGAGTTCGGCTCCGGTGGCCATTGAAGCCAGCATCTTGAAGAAATTGATCATTTTGTTTCCTTCGACGTCCCAGTAATAAGCACTCTTGGTGTTTACCTTGATTAATGAAATGTTGGGGTCGTCTTTACCGTCAAACCACGCTTTTACGTGCGGCGTCCACAATTCTTCTATTTTGTCACGGTCAAACGAAATTTCCGCTTCGCCGTTGAGCACCATGAAACTGCTTTTCCCTGGGTCTGAAAAGTAAAGCCTTACTATTTTGTCTTTTTTGATTTCTTCGTTTTTCAGGCTGTTTTTGTCACTGAAAAACCAGAGGTTGCCTTCTTTATCTACGCCTTGGGTACTCATGGGCCGTGTGGTTTCGCCATCGTCTTCCCTGAGGTTGGTGCAGAACAGGCAGATGTCGATGCCTTCGGCCAATTGCTTGATTTTGTCGATGGCTTCCTGATTGCGTAAATTGGTTTGATTCTCCATAGCTTTTTTTCAATAATTTGATAGGGTAAAATTCCGGATTTCCAACCCAAAAAATTTACAGGATATTGGCTATTGATTTCATAATTATTACTTAACAGGAGTTATCCGCGCCATTTTATGGTTATTTTTGTGGGGCCTATAAAAAGCAGATATGCGGAATTTCTGGATTTCTTTCTTCCTGGTTTGTTACAGCTGCGCTTTTTCGCAAAAGATGATGCAGGGACAGGTAATTGACTTCGACACTACCGTTCCGGTGGCATTTGCCAAAATTACACACAACAATTTCACCACCTATTCCAATTGGGAGGGAAAATTCAGTCTGGAAATCACTGCCGAAAACAAACCGATCGTGGTATCGTATAAAGGCTATTACGACAAGAATTATTACCTGACCAAGGGCGCCAAATCATTGCTCATCAAAATGGTGACGGATGAATCCCAAAAGGAACAGGAAATTTATTCAGAAAACCAAGTCAATCTATTGGTCAAAAAAGTCATCGACAACAAGCAGAAAAACCAACCCGAAAAAGCATTGGCTTCTTTTGAGTATAAAAATTACGAACAGCTGTTGGTTTCGGCCAACCCAGATTCGATAACAAGTAAAATCGACACCTTGGTCAAAAGACGGCTTTTCGGCGGACGGAAAATAAAACTCGACTCCTCCAATTACCGCTATAAAAAATTCATTGCCAAACAGCATTTGTACCAGATAGAAAAGGTCAACCTCATCCAGCACAACGAAAAAGGCAACAAAGAAACCGTGCTGGCCACGCGTATGTCGGGACTCAACCAACTCGTTTACGACTACCTTGGGTTGAAACTGATTTCCTATTCGGTGTATGATAACCCGATGCAGATTATTGAAATCCCGATCATCAACCCACTCTCAAAAGTAGGCCGTAAAATGTATGTATTCAAACTGGTTGACACCCTGAAAATCCAGGACAGAATGGTGTACCGCGTCTATTTCCAACCCAAGAAACTCAATACGAGCCGCATTCGCGGACTGTTGTATATCGATGCACAATCGTATGCCGTGGCCAAGGCATTTTACCGCATTTATGGCGTGGTCAACATCAATGCCACTTATACCTTCAATTACATGCCCGAACACAACCTGTGGTTTCCGCAGAGCAGGCGTTTCAATGTGGTCAAGGGCAACAATGCAGAAGACATCAAGATATTGGGCGGCACCATCAAATTCAACGCCACCGACAAAGAGCGGCAGAAAGTGGATGCGTCCGACCAAACCTACATCAGGATTGAATCGGTGCCCTATGACATCGTCATCAACAAACCGGTTACTTTTACCGATCCGAAAATTAAGATGGAAGTAGCCGATGATGTGATGAAGAAACCTGATTCTTATTGGAATTTTTTCAAAAAAGACACGGTCGACATCCGGAAAATCCCCACTTATAACAAACTGGACAGCATTTCACGGGTGGAAAACATAGAACAGAAACTGCTTTTCGGCAAAAAAATGATCAACGGCTATGTGCCTTTCAAAATAGTCGACATCGATTTGAGGAGCCTTGTGAAATACAACAATTATGAAGGTTTCCGTTTGGGGATTGGCGGGGTGACCAATGCCAAATTGTCTTCCCAATACAAAATCGGGTTTTTCGCTGCCTACGGGCTGAAGGACAATGGCTTCAAATTTGGCCTGACGCCTTCGTACCTGCTCGACAAAAAAACCAATTCTTGGCTGGGTGTTTCCTACACCGACGACCTCAGTGAGATTGGGCAGATACAATTTGCCACGCAGCAGAAACGTTTCAAGATTTACGATCCGCGGCCCATTAATATTTCGACCTTTTACAATTTCAAATCCTACAGTGTTTTTGCGGAAAGCCGTTATATCCCAAAAGTAGAGGCGTATTTTTCGCTTTCCAGAACCGCCATCCAGCCGCTGTTTGATTATACGTTTATCGCCAACGACAAAGCCTATAGTGGGTTTGACATGACCACCGTGCTCCTGTCGTTGCAATGGAATCCGTTCAGCGGCTATATGCAGACCGACACCGGGCGCATTGAATATGAGAAAAGGTTTCCGAAATTTTCTTTCCAGTATACGCAATCTATTCCCGGATTGCTCGGCAACGACTTCGGGTTTTCAAAACTCGATTTCAAAATCGCCCACGAAATTCCGTATCTGTCTGGCCAGAATACCTCGTTCATCGTGCAGGCCGGAATTGCCACCGGTGACATCCCGATTACCCACCTGTACAGTATCGCGCCGAACAACCTGAACCGCGAAGCCTTGTTGCAACGGATTACCTTTGCAGGGAAAAACAGTTTTGAGACGATGTATTTCAATGAATTTTTCTCGAACAATTATGTGTCGTTCCAAACCAGGCATACCTTCAACCGGGTGAAAATTGCCTATAAGGTGAAACCGGAATTTTCTGTGGTGACCCGACTGGCCTGGGGAAATATGGACAAACCCGAACAGCATTTCGGTTTTGCCTACAAAACGCTCGACAAGGGTTTTATCGAAAGCGGCCTTGAAGCCAACCAGATTTACAAAGGCCTCGGGCTTACCTTTTTCTTCCGGTACGGCCCCAATGCCCTGCCGAGGTTTGAAGACAACCTGGCCCTTAAAATTTCCTACGTATTGAATTTAGGAATTTGATTCTGTAGTTGCTTTGGGCTTGATGATTAAGGTGGAAGGCACATTGCTGAGCCAAGCCAATTGCGAATCAACCAGGTTTTTCCAACTTTCGAGGCTGATTAGCATCAGGTCTTGTTTGGCAAAGAAGCCGGCCTTGAGTTCTCCTTCCGTTTCCAGTTCGACATTTTCAGGGTACTTGTTTTTGAAGTTGGCAAGCGCTCCGTCAATAAGTGCTTCGTTGTTTTTTTGTTTGTTGAAGGCAATAACTGTCAATTTTGAGTTGTTGTTGTACACCAGTTTTTCGGCATAATCAATCAGGAACAAATCTTCATTTTTAAAAATTGGAAGGTATACCTCATTCACATCGTGCAAATCCTTATCAATCAAAATACCCAACGCATTCTTGCTTTTGGAGATAATCATCCGGGTCCTGTCATCAAACGGTGAATTTTCAAACAGGCCTTCCTTGCCCGTAAACTTGTCGAGCAGACGGTCTGGATTGATGATACGGGTAGTAAAACCGAGTACTTTCCCCAATAGCGAGCCTTCAAATATCGATTTGCCGAGCCCCACCAAAACCAGGTCATAGTCTCCGCGCGTGGCAATGTCGGCGATGTCGTTTTCGATGTCTATGGTCGCCTTGAAAATGGTATCAATATCCTGGTTGAGGAGTTTTGATTCCTCAAAAATGGGTTGGAAGGTTTCCTTTTCGTATTCTTCGAGGTTGTAGGCGTGCATCTCATCGCTTATCGAAAGATGCAGGGCCGTGACATTGGTATTTTCCTTTTGGTTTTTTACAAAACTGTTGGCCAGGCGGAGCAATGACTTTCCTTTTTCGTTGTTCCCGAAAGAAATCAAGATCCTGAATTTGGAAGACAGCAGGTCTTTGGGCAGCAGTAAATCACGTGATTTGAATATAAAATTGATGATATCAAGTGCCGGTCCGGTCATGAAGGTCGTGACCAAGGCCATGATGACGAGCATGGTGAAAATTTTGGGCGACAAAACCCCAAGTTCGTATCCGATGTTCAAAACGACCAACTCCATCAACCCACGGGTGTTCATCAGTGCGCCGATGGTAAGGCTGTCGCGCCAGTTCTGACCCACGAAACGGGCAGCCAAGGCGCTTCCGACAAACTTCCCAACCACAGCCACCAAAATGATTACCCCGGTGATTTTCCACAAATACAAATCATTAATCAGGCCGATTTCCGTACGCAGTCCGGTAAACACAAAGAACAAAGGCAGCAATAAAATCACCGCAACGTCTTCGACCTTTTCGATAAAAATGTTCCTGATTTTGGCTATGTCGGGCATGATGGCCCCGGTCATGAAGGCGCCAAACAGCGCGTGTATCCCGATAATTTCTGTGAGATAAGAGGAAATAATCAGGGTCAACAAAAATATAGCCGCCACTGATTTACTGATACTTTCCCGGTTGGAATACAAATCGCCCACTTTTTTAAGGAAGGGCTTTACCAGATAGAGCATCGCTACCACATACAACATGGCCAAGCCGATAATGTAAAGCGAACTGACAAAACTGCCCGCTTTCGTAATGGCAATAACAGCAGCCAAAATGCACCAGGCCGTGATGTCATCGGCGGCGGCACAGGTAATGACAATGGTGCCCAGACGGGTTTTCTGGATGCCGCGTTCCTGTACGATACGCGCCAAAACCGGAAAGGCCGTAATGCTCATCGCAATCCCGATGAACAAACTGAATGAGAGGAATTCTACGCCTTCAGGAGCAAACTGACGGTAAACAAAATAAGACAATCCCATACCGAGCGCAAACGGAATGACAATACTGGCATGACTGATGACCACGGCTTCCTTGGCCTTGTTCTTGAGTACTTTCAGGTCGAGTTCCATCCCGATAACGAACATGAACAGGATCAGACCAATCTGGCTCAGGAACTGTAAATTCCCCAAAGATTCTTTTGGAAACAGCAAAGCAGAATATTCCGGAAAGTACATCCCGACCAATGAAGGCCCCAGGAAGATACCGGCTATGATTTCGCCAATTACAGAGGGCTGTCCTATTTTACGGAAAATCCATCCGAAAAAACGCGCCACCACAATAATGGTGATGATTTGCAGCAAAAGTATCGCCAACGGATGTTGCAGGTTGTGTGTGAGGGTAGTGAGGAATTGACCGTGAAAATCTTCCTTGGCTACAGGGGAAACAATCTGTCTTCCGGATTCAAGCACCTTGCCTTTGGTGACTATCCAGTACATAAGGGCCGAAAACCCACCCGTGACAACCAAATAAAAAATGGAATTTTTATAATTTTTCATAGACTAAGCCCCCTTTTGAAAACAGATACAAATATGGTAAAAACTTACGCACAAATGCCAAAAAGATATATTTTTAATGTAAATTTCACATCACCCCGAAAGACATGGCCTGATTATCAAAAGTTGTAGGTAAGTGCTGTTGTTTTCAGCCGATTTGATTACCTTTGCACTCGTTTTAAATTTTATAATGAAAAAGAAGTTAAAAGGCGGTTTTTGGGAGTTTGTCGCAGGAATCGTACTCCGCAACAGGATTGCGATTTTGATTGGCATTGGGTTGATTACCATTTTCATGGCCATGCAATGGAAGTACATCCGGTTTACCTACACTGAAGCCAACCTTTTGCCTGATGATGAAATTGCCAACATCGAATACAAAACCTTCCTTGATACTTTTGGCGAAGAAGGCAACCTGATTGTAATTGGTACCGATGGTGATGCCTTTTTTACCCCTAAAGCTTTTAAAGCCTGGGACCAACTGATGGCCGAGCTGAAAAAAGACCAAGCCATAGATCTGGTGGTTTCGATCAGCGACCTGAAAAAACTGCAAAAAAACGATTCCCTCCAAACCTTTGAACTCGTCCCTTTTGTAAACAAAAACAAAAAACTAGATCAGGCCTACCTCACCCAACTCAAAAACGAGTTGTTCCTGAAAATGCCTTTTTATGAAGGCCTGCTGTTCAACAAAAAGAACGGTACCGTGCGCTCGGCCCTGTACATGGACAAGAAAATGGTCAACACCCCGGCACGTAAAGATTACATCCTACACCATTTCATTCCGAAAATAGAGGCTTTTGAAAAAGCCACCAACATTGACCTGAAGGTTTCGGGTATGCCCTACATTCGCACGCTCAATGCCAAAACCATAGTAGATGAAATCAGTTTGTTTATTGGGGCTACCCTGCTGATTTGTTCGTTGATTTTCTATTTTTTCTTCCGCTCCTTCCGCACGACCATCATTTCCATCTGTATCGTCATTGTGGGTGTGATGTGGTCGTTTGGCTTCCTGGGGCTGCTGCATTATGAAATCACGGTATTGACTGCCTTGGTGCCCTCACTGATTATCATTATCGGGGTACCGAATTGCATTTTCCTGACCAACAAATACCATCAGGAATGCCGCATCCATGGCAACCAGGCCAAGGCATTGGTCAGGGTAATCACCAAAGTCGGCACACCTACTTTTATCACCAACCTGACCACCTCTTTTGGTTTTGCCACTTTTATCGTCACCAACAACGAACTGCTGAAGGAATTTGGTATCGTGACTTCGGTCAACATCATGGCGCTTTTTGTGCTGTGCCTGATTGTGATTCCGGTTTTTTACAGCTATATGTCGATTCCGAAAGAGCGCCATCTGGAACACATGGAACGGAATTATGTGGTCAATTTCATGAACTGGATCCAGAAAATGATCAAATTCAACCGAAGCAAAGTATATGCGGTAGCCATTACCTTGATCCTGATCAGTTTGTTCGGCGTAGCCAAAATGCGTGTTTCGGGCAGCCTGATTGAAGACATGCCGAAAAACACCGGCTTTTATGACGACATCGTTTACTTTGAAAAAGAGTTTGACGGCGTGATGCCTTTGGAAATCATGATTGACACCCAACGCAAAAAGGGCGTCATGAAACCGTCTACCCTGCGCAAAATGGATGAACTCCAGCAAACCATTGAAGCCATCCCCGAATTGTCGAAACCGGTTTCGATACTGAACCTCGTGAAATATTCCAAACAGGCGTATTACAACGGCAACCCCGAATATTATGACTTGCCCAATTCGCAGGAACAGGGATTCATTTACAGTTATGCCAAAAAGGTAACCAAAAACGGCAAAGACAACCCATTGAAAAGCTATATTGACAGCAGTGGCCGTTATGCCCGGATTACTACGTTTATCAAGGACAAGGGCATCGATAATTTTGACAATGTAGAAGCACAGCTGAACAAAAAAATCGCCGAACTTTTCCCCAAAGACCGTTACAAAGTGTCGCTCACCGGAAAGGCCTATGTGTTCCAGAAAGGCACCAAATATTTACTCGACAACCTGATTTCATCGTTGTTTCTGGCCGTATTCATCACTGCCCTGCTCATCGCCTTCATGTTCCGTTCGTTCAAGATGATTTTGGTGGCGCTGATCCCGAACTTATTGCCCTTGTTTGTGACGGCAGGATTGATGGGATTTTTGAACATTCCGCTCAAACCCTCAACGATTTTGGTTTTCGGGATTGCCTTCGGATTGTCTGTCGACGACACCATCCGCTTTTTGTCTGAATACCGTCAGGAACTGGTGCGTTACAACTGGAAAATCAAAAAATCTGTTTTTGCCACTTTAAAAGAATCCGGTTTGAGTATGTTTTATACTTCAGTAGTGTTGTTCTTCGGGTTTTCGGTATTCATGCTTTCCAGCTTCGGCGGCACCATTGCCTTGGGCGGATTGGTATCCATCACCTTATTGTTCGGAATGTTGTCCAACCTCGTCTTGCTGCCTTCGCTCGTTTTGACGCTCAACAAACGACTGGCCAACGAACAGGAATTTATTGCCCCGAAAATTGACATCCTCGAGCATGACGAAGACGAAAATCCGGACGATGAAAACCCAGCCACAGAACCCACTTCAAAAAAATAAACCCATGAAATACTTTGTATTGATTCTACTGTTTACGCAGTTCGCTTTTTCACAAAGCCCAACGACAACCATTTACCTGATCCGTCATGCGGACACGAGCGCAAGCGAACTGGCGAAGCAAAAGGCAGACGCACTCAAAAACACTGATTTGTCTGATGCCGGAAAAAAAAGGGCTGCCCACTGGAATGATGTTTTTGGCGCCGTACATTTTGATGCCATTTACAGCACCGATTACAACCGTACCAAACAAACCGCAGCCCCAACAGCAAAAACGCAAAATTTAGATTTGACCCTTTACGAACCCAAAGCGTTGTCTGTAGAAAAACTCAAAACAGGTTTTACCGGGCAAAGCATCCTGATTGTGGGCCACAGCAATACCATTCCTGATTTGGTGAACGAACTCATAGGTGAAAAAGTCTATCCGGCAATGGCCGAAACCGAATTCGGAAACTTGTATATCATCACCATTAACGGCGATACTGTAAGCCACCAATTATTGAAATCACTTTAAAAGCAGTAAGGCAATCAGAACAAATCGTTTATATTTGCAAACCCGTTTTATAAAATCAATTTGTATTTAAAATGAAACATACCAAAGTCAAAGACTTACTCAACAGTACCAAAACCTTACACGAAGTAACCGCAAAAGGTTGGGTCAGGACATTCCGGAACAATCAATTCATTGCCTTGAACGACGGCTCTACCATCAACAATATTCAGTGTGTAGTCGATTTTGAAAACACACCCGAAGCCATACTCAAAAGAATCACCACCGGAGCCGCTGTTGCCGTGACAGGCGAATTGGTTGAAAGCCAGGGTGCCGGACAGAAATATGAAATACAGGTAAAAAAACTGGAAATTCTGGGAGATTCCGATGCAGAAAAATTCCCGATGCAACCCAAAAAACATTCGTTGGAATTCTTACGCGCCAATGCCCATTTAAGGGTAAGAACGAATGCGTTCGGCGCCATCATGCGCGTGCGTTCGGTATTGGCACATGCGGTACATACTTATTTCCAGGAGAAAGGCTTCGTTTATGTGAATACACCAGTGATTACCGGGGCCGATGCAGAAGGAGCTGGCGAAATGTTCCAGGTGACTTCATTGCCTTTGGACAACCTTCCGAAAAATGAAGAAGGCCAGATTGATTACACCAAAGATTTCTTCGGAAAACACACCAACTTAACCGTTTCCGGGCAATTGGAAGGCGAAACCTTTGCCATGGCACTCGGACAGATTTATACATTTGGGCCGACTTTCAGGGCGGAAAATTCGAATACCTCGCGCCACCTGGCGGAATTCTGGATGATTGAACCGGAAGTAGCCTTCAACGACCTCAACGACAATATGGACCTGGCGGAAGATTTCATCCAGTATGTCATCAAATATACCCTGGACAAATGCCCGGAAGACCTTAAGTTCTTGGAAGGCCGTTTATTGGATGAGGAAAAATCGAAACCTCAGGCAGAGCGCAGCGAAATGACCTTGCTGGAAAAACTGAATTTCGTTCTCGAAAACAACTTCAAGCGGGTTTCGTATACCGAAGCTATTGACATTTTAAGGGATTCCTCACCCAACAAAAAGAAAAAATTCCAGTACCTCATCAACGAATGGGGTGCCGATTTGCAAAGCGAACACGAGCGCTATTTGGTGGAAAAACACTTCAAATGCCCGGTGATTTTATTCGATTATCCGGCCAACATCAAGGCGTTTTACATGCGTTTGAACGAAGACGGAAAAACCGTGCGCGCGATGGACATCCTATTCCCCGGAATTGGTGAAATCGTGGGTGGTTCACAACGGGAAGAACGTTACGAAGTATTGCTTGAAAAAATGAAGGTTTTGGGCATAGACGAAGAAGAATTGTGGTGGTACCTCGACACGCGCCGCTTCGGAACCGCCGTACACTCTGGTTTCGGTCTTGGTTTTGAGCGTTTGGTATTGTTTGTAACGGGCATGACGAATATCCGTGATGTGATTCCGTTTCCGCGTACCCCACAGAATGCAGAGTTTTAAATTACATTTTACTTTATAGCTAGAAGTCCGGTAAAAACCGGACTTCTTTTATTTTCTTTTGTCTTGATACACCCGAGCCCAAGCGAACGGAGCGTAGCTAAAAGAAACAAAAAATCAAGGCTGCTTTTGATTTCCTTGAATTTCTAAAACCGTGCTACGGCCACCAGCGACCAAGCCGCTCCTCGTTCCTCGTCGACTTCCGGGTCGCTTTCCTTCTGCCACGGTATCATGGTTTTGAAATTCTACGCAAATCGAAAAAAGGCCAAATTACCAAACGATATATGTTTATTTGCCTCATTCCTTCCTTTTAAATTATCAGTGCTGAGAAATGAACTAACAAATTAGAATAGTAGACTAGAGGCCGCAGGCGGAACTGGCCAAGCAAAACAACGAAAAAGCGAGTGGCAGCGTTTTAAAAACAGGCTTCAAAGATTTACTCTTTATTTTCTTTCCGTTTTAAACCAAAACGTCGTTAGCAAGATTTTTGGCGCTTTGCAAAAAGCCAAAAATAAAATAAAGACTTCCTCACTGGCGCGGCGTTCATTAAATTTGCGTTAAGAAAATTGAAGGCGGAAGCGTTAAAAAATAAAAGCTGTTTGAGCGGAGCGAGTTCTTTTATTTTAGCTTACAACTGAAATTTTTAGCAGAATTTAATGGCCGCTACGCATTTTTGCTTCTTTTGTTGCGAGACAAAAGAAGATCTAGCCCCGATAGCAACGAAAATCCTTTTGCCAAATAGAATTGCCCGAAGTGGTAGCGAAGGGAAATTTCTTTTGGCAAAAGATTGCAGTGGATAGCGGGAAATAGCTCCCAAAAAATAAAAATCTTTTCGTAAATTTGAACCATCAAAGCCATTTCAATATGTCATTAAAACAAAACCTGCAATTCAAACTATCACAGAAATTATCTCCGCAGCAAATCCAGCTGATGAAGTTAATCCAGTTGCCTACGCAGGCATTTGAACAGCGCTTATTGGAGGAAATGAATGAGAACCCGGCACTCGAAACCGGTAAGGAGGATGAGGAAATTTACGAAAAGGACGAGTTTGACAACAATGACGAATACGATGATTTTGACGGCAGCGAAAACATTGACGCCGAAGACATCAACATTGATGAATACCTGAGCAACGATGAAACGCCCGATTACAAAACCCAATCGAACAATTACAGCGATGACGATGAAGACCGCGAATCGCCTTTGTCGGCGCCCATAAGTTTCCATCAGGATTTGATTAACCAGCTCAATACTTTTATCCTTTCTGACGAAGACCGCGAAATTGCTGAATTTTTGGTAGGCAGCATAGACGACATGGGCTACATCAGGCGTACCATTCAGGATATTGTGGATGACATGGCCTTTACCCAGGGCATTTATACCGATGAAAAAAGGGTGGAAAAAGTACTGCACATCATCCATGAACTCGAACCTTCGGGTGTGGGCGCACGCGATTTGCAGGAATGCCTGTTGTTGCAGCTCAAGCACAAAACCCCCACGGAATCAGTGGATTTGGCCACCAACATCATCGAGAACCAGTTTGATGCCTTTACGAAAAAACACTACGAAAAATTATTGCAGAAATACGGCGTTTCCCAGGAGCAACTCAAAAAGGCGATTGAGGAAATCGAAAAACTGAACCCCAAACCGGGTGGTGCCTTTACCGGAAACAACAAAATGACCGAACACGTGGTGCCCGATTTCGCCATCCGGATTGTAGATGGGGAACTCGAACTGACCCTGAACGGCAGGAATGCCCCTTCGCTGCACGTATCAAAAGATTATCAGGAGATGCTGCAGACCTACAAAGTATCGAAAGACAAATCGCATTCGCAGAAAGATGCGGTGCAATTCATCAAGCAGAAACTCGATTCGGCCAAGTGGTTTATCGACGCCATCAAACAACGCCAGGAAACGCTTTTTGTAACCATGAATGCCATCATGCATTTCCAGCGGGAGTATTTTCTTGACGGGGAAGAAACGGCACTCAAACCGATGATCCTTAAAGACATCGCCGACATGGTGGGTCTGGATATTTCTACGGTTTCAAGGGTAGCCAACAGCAAATATGTCGATACGCCTTATGGGACGAAACTCATCAAGGAATTCTTTTCGGAAGCGATGAAAAACGACCAGGGTGAAGATGTTTCAACGCTTGAAATCAAGAAAATCCTGCAAAACGTGATTGAGGCCGAAGACAAGCACAAACCACTCCCAGACGACCAACTGGCCGACATCCTGAAGGAAAAAGGCTATCCGATTGCCCGGCGCACCATTGCCAAATACCGCGAACAATTGGATATTCCGGTGGCGCGTATGCGGAAGAAGATGTAATTTCAGAAATTTCACAACCCAGTTTTACTGGGTTTTTTTATGTTTTTAAAAATGTACAGGAAAACTGTAATTTTTATTGCTGCCCACGCCATACTTTTATTTCAATCAAAATGCAATACCCGTAAAACCAGGGCTTACAACCCTAAATGAAATTTTGTTGCTTTTACAAGTGTTGGTTATGCAACAATTTTCAGGAACAAACCGACAAAAATCCGCCTCCTTATTTTTTATGTTTCGACGACACGGATAAGGTTGCGCAAATAATTAAAAAACTTATTTTATGAAAAATTTATTTACAATTTTTATCGTATCACTTCTTGTTTTGCTATCAAGTTGCGAAACAGAAAAAGTCGCCACGCATAGTGGTGCAACGGTTTTTAAGGCCGAAAAAATTTCTTTTGAAAAATTCAAACGAGAAACCGGGCTGACAAATTTTGATACCCAGATCAATATCAGGACCGATTTAAATGGTTTTCAAAGCCGTACTGCTGATGGAAAATATGAATTGACCGATTTTGACATTGAAACAGAGGTAATCAAAACCATGGAATTTCAACAAAAGAAAACCTATTCTTTTCAAATTCATCCCAAAGACACCATTTCAGAAAACTTTTTCAATTTAATAGTCTACAAAAAAGACAATATTTGGGAAAATCTGATAATTGAAATGAAGCCTACTCCTGAAAACCTAAACCAACTTCAAAATGGTTTAACTGATAACTTCATGGGTCAGATCAGAAAACTTTATGACTCCGGCCCACCACCGGTTATGACAGCCGGTTGTACTACAATCACCATAACATTTAATCATTGTCAGGGATGTGAAGGACCTTGTGACGGCTGTTCGATGTGTGTGACTACAGCAACCTTTAACAGTTGTGATTTTGGAAGTACAGGTCCTTCAAGTGGCGGACCCGGACCTTCAGGACCTTCAGGACCTTCCGGGCCTCCAACCGGTGGAAGTTCAGGGCCAGGCACCGGCTCTACCGGTAGTACCTGGAATGGCGGTATAGTTGTCACAACACCCGGTCCGGATGATATTGTTATTGAACCTAATTTAGATCCAACATCAATATATGATTTTAATAGCAGTGTGACATCTACACCAATGTTTATAAGTGATTTTCAAACAACTATTGATAATTCACTGACCCACGATAACACTTTACCGGATATACATAATATCGCTGATTTTAATAATTTCTTAGTTGGTATTGATACACAGGGTAAAGACTTTGAATATATACAATCGCAACCCAACCAAAAAACAGCTTCGTCTAAATTTTGGATTGCAGGAATTTTTGGAGGGGTACAAGTTAATATTGTGCAAAACAGGACTCCCTATAGCATAAGTGATGTTAACTCAAATGCTTTTGGATTTACCGCCGGTTTTAACTGGCATCAAACATCTTTTGACACTACTATAGCTGGAAATATTGTAACTATTAATATCTTTGGTATAATAAATTACAATTTATTTGTTGATGGTGTTGGAACAGTTTATTCTGCCCCCACACATTTACAAATTAAAATAAACAAAACAAACGGAAGAATAATTTCGGCTGTAAAAGTAAATTAAACATGGAAAAAACAGTAAATGATTTTAGTCTTAGTCTTTTTTTATGGCAAATATTAGTAATAATATTGCTGGCAGTAATAATTTTTTATATCGTTAAACTTTATAAAAAAATTGTAAAATACCTGGACAATAACAAATAAATTTATTGGGGACATTATCAATTTCACCTCTATTAATTAAACAAAAACCCTTGTTATAGTGATTTTCTTGTGGTCAAAATCTCATACGGTTTGCAGCATGAATTCCAGGCACATCAAACGCTAAGAGAAAACTTTGGTCCCGGCATTAAACATAAAACGTTTCCCGATGGTACCGTTAACACAAATTGGCCCGTTGGCGGACACCAAGACCATATTCACATTTCCGTTCAAAGTAATTAAAACCTTTACATTATGAAAAAAACCATTATTATTTTATTAGGATCACTCTTTATTACCAACTGCAAAGCCCAAGGCATCGTTCCAAAAGAAGTTAAAAATGCAGAACTAAACCAATTTGTCGGCACTATCCTTTCCTATCAAAAAAAGGAATTGAACGACAATATCATCAGTTGTATCATTATTGCAAGCCCCAAAAAGAGTGAAAGTGATAACGAAACCGATGAAATTTCCAATAGTTTGTACATTTCCAATTGCCAATTTGGCGAGCTTGTCGATTGTAAATTGTATGCAGTGGATAATTTAATAATGGTCAAAGTTGAAAACATTATCGAAAGTAGTTCGGAAATTATAGTTGAAATCACTTCCGGAAATTATAAGGAACGGAAAAAAAGTCAATATAAAATACCTAAATAATTAATATTGGGATGAATGCTTAAAGCAGTTTTTGATTATTCAAGGGCTGCTTTAAGTATATTTGTAAAAAATTAGCGTTTGAAAAAAATCCTGCCCTTTTTTTCCTACCTCTTCCACCCCATCTTCATTCCGCTGATAGGGACCCTGCTGTACCTGCTTTTTGTGGATACCTATTTTACCATTGGCCAGTGTTATCTCTTGGTCTTTCAGGTCATCATCATTACTTTTTTCCTGCCGTTGTCGTTTTTTTATCTGTTGCGGACTTTCGGAAAGGTAGACAACATCATGCTGTCAGAACTCCACCAAAGGAAAATCCCGTTGGTCATGCAGATGGCCCTGACCATCGTCCTGATTACCGAAAGCATCACCATGGAACGTTTCCCGGAACTGTTTTTTTTCTTCCTGAGCGGACTGATTAGTACCTTCCTGGCCTTTGTGCTGCTGTTTGCCAAAATAAAATCTAGCATCCACATGATTGGCAGCAGTGCCATTACTTTTTTCATGATTGGCATCAGCATGCATGTGCAGGCCAACACCATCTTCCTGATTGCTTCCTTTCTGTTCGTTACCGGACTGATTGCTTCCTCACGCCTCGAAATGAAGGCACACACTTTGAAAGAACTTGCTATTGGTTATTTGGTGGGCATGTTGCCGCAGGTGGGTTTATGGTACTTCTGGCTATAAGATGTAAAACATCAGCCCGAAATTGAAGGCGTGCATCTTCAAAGGCTGTCCCTCAATTTGTGCCGATTTGAAAATAGGGTTCAAACCATAGTAAACATAAGCATTCCAGGTATTCCATCCGGCGGCGAGATAAGCTCCGTACTGGATTTTATTGAGATCCGGGTTTTGGTTTTGCCTGATCTTGATGTCGGCATCCTCATATTTGTACTGGTTGAAAAAGAGGTAACTGAACTTAAAGCCAGTGTAAATACGCCAGAATTTATGGGTCAATGGAGTCGAGGTGCGCCACCTGATTTCAATAGGCAGATCGACATAATGCAGGATGAGTTTGTTTTTACTGAAACCGGTCTTGATAATCTCGTATTGGTTTTCCCCATTAAATTCTGAAATCCCCAAATTGTGGTTGAGTCCGTTGTAACTGTAGCCCAAACCGGCGGCAAGGGCCCAGGTACGGCTTTTGTTGATTGGGAAATCACGAAGGAAACCGGCGTTGAGTGTAGCGGAAAGTTTGTTTTGGTTGAATCCCGGATAGGGATCCTGCAGGTTACTGAACGACAAACTGCAGTAAAACTGGTCTTCCCGGTACAGCGAATCGGGCGCATTGAAATCAATTTCCTCCTTTTGGGCGAAAAGATGGATACTCAGGAAAAAAAATAAGATATAATAGGGAAACCGCATCTACAGAGAGTTATTAATCGCTTCAAGCGAAAGTACAGCTTTTTGGGCGATTACGCAAAACTATGTTTTTTGTAACTTCTGCATCAAGTCATTTTGATTATTGCTAAATTTTACTGTTCTTTGCATTCCTATAAAGAGAGGTGTCCGAGTGGTTGAAGGAGCAAGCCTGGAAAGTTTGTATATGGGTA
>CAZXRX010000005.1:0-79450 GCA_964642945.1 uncultured Flavobacterium sp.
TTTGTATCGAATGCTTCCGTACAGGGAGCAGGATGGGTGGCCAACGTGACTTGTGCACCACCACCGCCGTGTCCTAAACCAACGGCACTTACCTTATCGAACGTGGCTTCTTCCACTGCGAATTTAACTTTTACGAATGTGGGGCCTGCTACCTCATGGGAATACATTGTACAGCCCTGTACCGCTGCTCCACCTACGGCAGCTTCTGTAGGAACAACCATCACAAGTACTTCGGTTCTTCTGACGGGTTTAACACAGGGATCGTGCTATACGGTTTATGTAAGGGCGAATTGTACTTCATCTTCCAACGGTTTGAGTGACTGGTCTACAGGTGCCTCTTTTAATACATTGCCAACTTGTGGCGGTACTTTTGTTGATCCGGGAGGTGCTTCGGCAAACTACCCTAACAATTCGAATTCTACCACAGTCATCTGTGGAATAAATACCGGCGATATAGTCACGGTTACTTTTACCGCCTTTGCTTTGGAAAACAACATTGACTTTTTGAAAGTATACGACGGGCCAAATGCCACGGGATTCCCACAAATAGCCAATGTTACAGGAGCTGCAATTCCTGGTCCTTTCACAGGGACTTCTGCCTCAGGCTGTTTGACTTTTGTGTTTACATCTGATGGTTCGGGCCAAGCGGCAGGATGGGTAGCCAATGTTACCTGTACTGCGCCGCCTCCATGTCCGAAACCGACTGCTTTGACTTTGACTGGGGTAGTTTCCAATAGCGCTACTTTGTCATGGACCAATGTCGGACCAGCCACTTCTTGGCAGGTATTGGCACAACCGTGTACCGCTGCTCCACCAAATGCCTCTACTACCAATTGGATCCTAGTAACAGGTTCGGCAACGACTTATACTTTTTCAGGACTTAATGCTGCTACCTGTTATAATTTTTATGTAAGGGCTGATTGTAGTTCTACCTCAAATGGGGTGAGCTTGTGGTCTGGACCAGTTTCTGCCACTACACCAGTAGCACCACCGGTTTGTGGTGGTAACTATGTAGATCCGGGTGGGCCGACAGCCAACTATGGTAACAATATTACAGCAGCAACCGGTACAACAACTATTTGTCCGCCTACCGGTCAACAAACCACAGTTGCTTTTGGTACATTTGCAACAGAAGCTAATTTGGATGTTTTAGCCATATATAACGGTAGTGTGGTAACACCTACTGCATTGCTCGGAACATTTTCAGGAACTGTATCACCAGGTTCCTTTACCTCAAGCGCACCTGATGGCTGTTTGACGTTCGTTTTTACAACTGACGGAAGTGTAACAGCAGCAGGATGGATAGCCAATGTTACTTGTGCACCTGCACCAACTTGTGCGAAACCAATCAACCTTGTAGCGGCCGTTACAGGAACAACAACAGCCACATTAAGCTGGACCCAGCCTGCCAACCCAGGAGGAGGAACTGCAACCCAATGGCAGGTTATAGTTCAACTTGCCGGAACAGGAGCGCCACTACCAGGAGCAACAGGAACCATTGTCAATGGCACACCAAGCTTTTTAGCAACTGGTCTGGTACCAAATTCCACTTACGAATTTTGGGTGCAGGCTATTTGTTCACCTACTGACTCAAGCCCTTGGGGAGGACCTAAGCCATTTTTAATGGCCTCAAGCTGTACCAGCTCACAACCGTTTTGTGGAAATACCGGATTGACTTATCCAAACACAACCGGGCAGCCAAGTTATGGGAATATCGGCTGTTTGTTTACCACACCAAACCCGGCCTGGTATTTCTTGCAGGTGAACCAAGCCGGAAACCTGAACTTCCAGATTGGCCAAACCAATGGTACGGGTGGCGGATTGGACGTCGATTTTATCTGCTGGGGCCCATTCACACCAGCACAATATGCCGTCATGTGTAGCAATTTATATGATTTTCCTGATGGGAATACTACCCTGCCAAACAATGTCGTAGCGTGTAGTTATTCTGCAGCACCTATTGAAAACTTTACCATACCAAATGCAGTTTCGGGTAATTATTATATGGTTTTGATTACGAACTTCAGTAATCAACCAGGAACGGTTACTTTCACCGATCCAGGAGGAAGTACAGGTAATACCAATTGTCAGTTGGTTTGTAGTGTTGATGTTGGGCCTCCAAGTGTCACCCTATGTCAGGGAACTCCATATACCATAACTGCTACAACCCAAGGAGCAACAGGATACACCTGGTATCTTAACGGCAGTACCACACCAATCCCAGGTCAGACCAGTTCTACTTTAACGGTAACACAATCAGGAAGTTATACCTGTGTAATTGCTTGTAGTCTGAACACAGCTCAAGATACCATTCAGGTAAACTTTACCGCACCGGTTGCGCCAACCTTTACTTTACCTTCTACGGTTTGTCAGGGATTACAAGGCCCGATATTGCCGACATCTTCTTCAGATACAACCCCAATTACGGGTACCTGGAGTCCGGCTACGGTGGACACTTCAGTCCTGGGATCGACGGTTTATACCTTTACCCCTGCGGCAGGACAATGTGCGGCTGTATTGAACTTTACCATCGCGATTGTTCCGGGGTCAGTTGTTCCGACGTTTAACCCGATACCAAATATTTGTCAAGGACTGCCTGCGCCAGCTTTACCAGCTGCTTCGGCTGATACCCCACCTATCACAGGTACCTGGAGCCCAGCAACGATTGATACTTCTGTCGTAGGTCCGGCTACTTACACGTTTACGCCTTCTGCAGGACAATGTGCCACCACAGCAACTTTGACTGTAACAATAGACGCACCATCGATTGTACCTACATTCAACCAGATTGCCAATATCTGTCAAGGATTGACTGCACCGGCATTGCCAACCTCATCAACCAACCAGCCTACTGCTATTACCGGTACTTGGAGCCCGCCGACAATCAGTACTGCAACTGTAGGAACAACTACCTACACTTTCACCCCGGCTGCCGGACAGTGTGCTGTTACTACAACGATGAACATCACTATTGATGCACCATCTATTGTGCCAACGTTTACGCAAATACCAAACATTTGCCAAGGATTACCGGCGCCTACATTGCCCACTTCATCGACCAACCAGCCAACAGCTATTACCGGTTCATGGAGTCCGGCAACCATTAGCACTGCGACTGTAGGAACTACAACCTATACTTTTACACCAGACCCCGGTCAATGTGCTGTGGTGACCACGATGAACATCACTATTGATGCCCCATCGATTGTACCAACCTTTACCCAGATAGCAAGTATCTGTCAAGGATTTGCTGCACCGGCACTGACAACAGCATCAACCAACCAACCAACAGCCATTACAGGTTCTTGGAGTCCGGCAACCATCAGTACCACAACTGTCGGGACAACGACATATACATTTACACCTGATGCTGGACAATGTGCCACTACCACCACAATGAATATTACCATCAATGCACCTTCAACAGTGCCACAGTTTGCCCAAATACCAAGCATCTGTCTGAATGGTACTGCACCAGCATTGCCTACAACTTCACAAAATGCTATTACAGGAAGTTGGAGTCCGGCTACCATCAATACTACTGTTGCTGGGCCAGCTGTTTATACCTTTACGCCTGATCCTTTGCAATGTGCCGTCAGCACAACCATGACAGTGACAATAAATGCACCAGTTGTGGCTACATTCAACCAGATTGCTGCAATTTGTCAGGGCGGAACGCTTCCAGTGTTGCCTACTTCTTCTACAAACAGCACTGCTATTGTGGGTACTTGGAGTCCGGCTACTATTAATCCGAATCCGGGAACAAATACTTATACATTTACACCAAATGCGGGTCAATGTGCTTTGGGTACTACTATGCAGATTACAGTTCATCCTACTCCGGTACTTGCACCGGTAAGTAATGTAGATGTTTGTGACAGTTACACGCTGCCACCATTGGCTGTAGGTAATTATTTTTCTTCACCTGGAGGTGTTGGTCCGATAACTAATTTAACCTTGACATCAACCCAGCAGGTTTATGTATATGCACAAAGTGGCACTACGCCAAATTGTACTGACCAAGATAGTTTCATGGTTAATGTGACGCCTTCTCCATCATTCGTTATTCAGGGAGGATGTCAAAATTCTGTTTATGTATTGCAGGTGGCTGAGACCAATTTTGATACAAGTAATGCTACCTATGTCTGGACAGGACCAAATGGTTTGCCAAACAGTAATACAACTTCTACCTTAGAGGCTATAAATGAAGGGATATATACAGTAACAGTATCTGTATCGAATGGAACTTCAAATTGCACAGGGACTCAGACGTTTGATACAACCGGCAATGATTGTGAAATCCCTAAAGGAATTTCGCCTAATAATGATACAAGGAACGACTATTTTGATTTATCAGGATTTAACGTTGGTAAATTAAGTATCTTCAACCGTTATGGTAAAGCAGTTTATACGAAATATGATTACATTAAAGAGTGGGGCGGTCAATCTGATTCAGGGAATGAATTACCTGACGGTACTTACTATTATGTAATTGAACGTAAAGACGGAGGAGATACCAGGACGGGTTGGGTATTCATCAACAGACAACTTAGATAAACCAAATAAATGATAGTAATGATAAATTTCAAAAACATGAAAAAAATATATTTCTTAGCTGTTCTTACTTTAATTACATTGGTGGATGTAAGCGCGCAACAAGACCCACATTATACCCAGTATATGTACAACCTTAGTGTCATAAATCCAGCCTATGCAGGTTCCAAGGAGAATTTATCCATGGGTCTTTTGTACAGGAAGCAATGGGTTGACATTGAAGACGCCCCTACCACGGCCACTTTCTTCGGGCATTCACCTGTAGGTAAAAATGTCGGTATAGGTTTATCTGCCATTTCTGACAAGATCGGACCAGTTGAAGAAAACAACCTGTATGGTGATTTCTCATATACCTTGAATTTGGGAGGAGAGCACCGTTTGGCTTTAGGATTGAAAGCCGGTGCGACATTCCACAAAGTTGGTTTGTTAAGCCAGGTATATCCTACCTTGCCGGATGCGGGTGACGATGCTTTTTCTGAAGATACGAGCAACACCTTTTTTAATCTGGGAGCCGGGTTCTTCTATTATACCAACAAATACTATCTTGGTTTTTCTGTACCCAATATGTTGAAATCAACTTATCTCGATTATAACGGAAGAAAATTTGGTACTGAAACTTCACATTACTTCCTTACTGGAGGTTATGTGTTTGACTTGACCCCTAATACGAAGTTCAAACCTTTTGCTATGTTGAAATCAGCATTCAACGCACCTACTTCGTTAGATGTATCTACCAATTTCCTGTTTTACAACAAATTTGAAATTGGTGCTACTTACCGTTTGGAAGACTCATTCGGAGCCATGGTAAACTACGCAATTACTCCCAACTTAAAAATTGGGTATGCTTACGACCACATCGTTTCTGATTTGAAAGTAACAACACCATCTTCACACGAGGTGATTTTGTTATTCGATTTGAATTTCCCGAAAAAAGTATCACAGTCCCCAAGGTATTTCTAACATAAAAACATAGTAAAAAATGAAAAATCTATATATAGCAGTAAGTTTTGGTTTAATGAGTTTTTCACTTGTTGCACAAAACAAAGACACTAAAACAGCCGATAAGTTATTCAGTCGTTACGAATATGTTGACGCTGCAAAAGAATACCAGAAGTTGGTCGATAACGGTAAAGGGGATGGATACGTTTATAAGCAGTTGGCCGATACCTATTACAACATGTTCAACACCAATGAAGCCATAAGCTGGTACGCCAAAGCTACACAGTCACAACAAGATGCTGAAACCTATTTCAGATATGCCCAAATGCTTAAGGCTAATGGCAAATATGAAGAAGCCAATAAGCAAATGAACAAGTTTGCAGCTATGGCACCCAATGACATGCGTGCCAAAGCCCACAAGGAAAACCCTAATTACATCCCTAAACTGAACAGCAAAACCGCTGCCTATACGGTAAAATCATTGCCGGTAAGCAGTGACAAATCTGAATTCGGCGCAGTAATGTATGACAATACCCTTTATTTTACCAGCTCCAGAAATGCCTCCCGTAAAAACTATGGTTGGAACGAAGAGCCATTTTTAGACATTTACAAAGCTACTTTGGCAGATGACAGTGGTAATTTCTCTGAAGCCACTACGGTTACAGAGTTGAATTCCAAATTTCACGACGGTCCTTTAACCATTAGTGCTGACGGTAATACTGCTTATTTTTCAAGCGACAGTTTCAGGGAAGGCCTATTCGAAAAAGACAAGGTAAATAAATTGAAATTGGGTAAAAACAACCTTTACAAAGCCACCAAAAGCGGTAATAGCTGGGGTAACATCAAGCCACTTCCCTTCAACAGCAAGGAGTATTCTACCAGCAACCCATCTTTGAGCCGTGACGGAAAAACCCTTTATTTCTCTTCAGACATGCCAGGAAGCATTGGCGGGGTGGACATCTGGAAAGTAAGTGTGAATGGAGATGATTTCGGAACACCACAAAACCTTGGGCCAAAAGTAAACACCGAAGGAAACGAAAGCTTCCCATTTATTGCTGATGACAACAAAACACTTTATTTCGCTTCCAGCGGTAAGCAAGGTTTAGGAGGTTTGGATGTGTACACTGTTGATTTATCAAATGGTGCAGATGCTGTAAACATGGGCAAACCCATCAACAGTGAAAAAGACGATTTCGCCTTTACTTTCAACAAAGCCAAAAACATGGGCTTCTTCTCCAGTAACAGAAACGGAAACGACGATATTTTCGGTGCCACACCTATCTGTAATGTTGACATCATAGCCACGGTAACCAATGCCAAAACAGGCGCTGTATTGGCTGATGCCAAAGTATCCATCCTTGATGACAAGAAAAACGTCATCGCCACTGAAATGTCAAACTCAAAAGGTGAGGTTAAATATAACGTAGCCTGTGACAAAGCTTTCGTGATTCAAGCTTCAAAAGACGGCTATGAAGGAAATTCTTTCCCGGTTGCCAAAAGCAAAGGTCCTGAAGTTAAAGTGGATGCCGCATTACAACCAATAGACGTGATCATTACACCTGAAGAAATTATCTTAAAACCGATTTATTTCGAATACGACAAAAGCAACATTACAGCAGAAGGTGCTTTCGAATTGGATAAGTTAGTTCAGGTAATGAAAAACAATACTGAAATGGTCATTTTTGCCAAGTCACATACTGATAACAGGGGTAGCGATGCCTACAACTTGTCATTGTCTGACAGAAGGGCGAAATCTACCGTTCAGTACATCATTTCAAAAGGAATCGATGCTTCCAAAATTACTGGAAAAGGTTTTGGAGAATCAGAGCTTAAAGTACAATGCGAGCCATGTACAGAAGAGCAACACGCACAAAACAGGCGTTCTGAATTCCTGATTGTGAAAAAATAACAAACAGCAAACCAAAATTAAACCGGATCGTAATGATCCGGTTTTTTTATGCCTAATAAGGGCTTCGTCTGCAATAGAAAGCTTGATTACACTTTTAAACATTGAATCGCAATCGCCTGCTTTTAATTCAAGTGTCTTACAGAACGCTTTTCCATCCTCTATATTAGCAGAACCTTTTGTTATCTGAAGCAAATCTTAAAAGCGCCATTCCATCATCTGGAATAAATCGGCTGCCGCATGGCATATATTCTGGCAAGAAGTATTAAAAGAATTCCCAGCACAAAGAGCATGAAAACCATTTACTCCTATGTTCTAAAAAGGGTGAAGAAAAAACAATAATATTGCCTGAAATAAATTTTTCCGGAATGTTGAGGGAAAGGAGCTGTAAAATTTTGCCTTTTTAGCGTTATTTAGATGCTTCACACACAAATACGTGTCAAATCGCAAAACAGTCCTTAAAAACTATAAAAACAGCCTTATTTCGGTAATTTAAATTGGGTTTTAAAACGTATGTTGCGTTTTGTTAACCAGACATAAAAAAAAGAGCCCCAATCAGGAGCTCTTTTATAAAGAAATGACAATAAAATTAGTTAATCACAATATTGTCAATATTACAATTGGTTGTCAATAAATTCAAACCAATAAAATTACTTCCGGTATATTCAAAAATAAACCAACCATTTCCAGTTACAGAAGCAGGAATGTTGTAAGTACCTGCAGAAACAAAAGAAGTCGTGCTATTGGTAGGCAAAGTAAAGCTTCCGGTAATGTCTGACAAGGTAGCTTCGCTTAATTTTTTGGTTGGGTCAAAATCCATCGAACGGTATACTTTCAACCCTAATCCACCAGTATAAAAATCGGAATCTACCTGGAACGAAAAGGTATTGGCTGCAGTCATGTTGACAGGAACGGCAAAATAGTTTTTATTGTTTTCCAGGTTACCACCAAAAGAACTCATCTGGATGCATTTAGAACCATTTACAGATTTTATGCTCCAGTTTTTAGTACCTACTGTTCCGAAATTCGCATAATTTAGAAGTGCCAGCTGGTTCAATGCAAAGCTTTCAAAATTTTGAGTGAAAGGGGCATTGAAGGTATAATTTCTTGGATTGGTCAGTTTTACATCATTTTGATGACGTACCAAAAATTGGAAGTCTGAACCAAATTTCGTCATAATTCCCCTGATTCTTCCGGTTCCTGAAGGAACTGTCTGTGAAGCAAACAAAGCAAAAGCACTCACCCTGAAATACCTTGTGGTACCTCCGTTTACGTCAACGATATTGTGGTTTGTTGCGCTTCCACCTGAATCAATATCATAATAAGTCCTGTTCAATGAACCGTCAAAAAACTGTACATTGTCAATTTCAATAAGTGTATTGAGGTTGTTGTTGTTGGCAGCAGTGGCTAATGAAACAACACGTACCATGTTATTTTCAGGAACAATGGTAGCCGATGGGAACAAATGATTTTGCCACTCGTTTTCAGAAATTCTTCCGATAGCTCCTTCAAAAAGATCACCAATTTTTAACGAACCGTCAACAATGGCAGTATAGAGGCCTTGTAACTTGATATATACTTTCCTGCCTGGAGTAAATCCTTTCGAGAAAGAAGAAAAATTGGCCGTCACACTACAACCAACAGGCTGGGTAGTGTTGGTAGGAATGTCCTGGAAAGAAATGGTGTTATAAAAAGTGCCTGTTTCGTCAGATGAAGTCACATAGCCTTCCAGAATATCATTAGCCGTGTACAAGGTTGGTGTACCTGTACTTACCGCTACAATTTGTGGAATCGTTTTGTTTGCAGTCATTTCGTAGGTTACGATTTCAGATGCTGCATCTTCCATATTGGAATCGTCTTTTACGCAACTTGAAAATAATCCAAGTACCATTGAAAAGACAGTCAGTGATGTAATAAGTCTTGTTTTCATAGTTTTTTTAATAAAATAGTCTAATGTTATCAACCTGGAAAGTAGCATCTAAAGCCGTATTACTTCCTGATCCTCTTGTTTTAAAGGCAAAGTATAAAGTTCCCTGGTAACCCGATAAATCTACATCTCCCGAGTTAATGAATAAGAACCTTGCATCATTTGGGGTTGGGGTCCTTACCGGAATGTTTTCCCAAGTGGCCGCAGTAAAATTGGCAATATTGCCATCATAATCAGTACTAACGAAAAGCTCCAAAGTATTTTCAGTATTGGTCAGGAAATTGTGAGCCGATTGAAACGATAGTTTTTCTCCGTCTTGTGCATCCATGTTCATCGGAGGCGAAATCAACCAAGCTACATTGAGCGCCTGTCCGGAACCAAAAGAGGTAAATTCGGCATAGCCATTTCCATCAAAAATCTGTTCTGTCCACACTTTCGTACCCAGCTGTGCATAATTGGTCCAACCGGCAGTGTTAAGGGTGGTATTGTCTGTATTGTCATCAAAATTTTCAACAAACAAAGTTTTCTTTGTCTGTTTGTTTTCAACATCGCTGTCCTGGGTACAACCGGTAAAGGACAATACACCAACAGCAATCAAACTATATAAAGCTATTTTTTTCATGGCTATCAAATTAGAAGTTAATGTAAATATTTACGAAATAGGTTCTTCCGAAGCCATAAAAATATTTAGGGCCAAATGAAGGGGTGTGTGAAACGTATTGTCCTGAAGTCGCATCAACGTGTGATACATCTTGGTTCAATTGCCTGAAACTCGAGCTCCTTGATTGCTCGAAACCACCGGTTTTATAGGTAATGTCAAATACGTTGTTGATGCTGGCAAAGAAGCCCAAGGTCTGGTTACCGAATCTCCATGATTTTCCACCAGTAAGGTTAACAAGAGCAAAATCGTCAAATTTTTCCTGTTTCAATAATTCGTCCACCCTTTCCTGAGTCGCTTCAGGGAATGGGGCTGAGGTATTACCTAGAGAAGTATCAGTCAAAAAGGCACTGGTTCTTAAAATCGGGGCCACATCGATGTAGCTGCTGCCCATGTAGTTTACATTGGCACCAACCCACCAGAATTTAGGATCCCTGTATTCCAAACCGAAAGACGCAGCCGTTTGCGGCATACCTGGCTGTTTGTAATTTTTAAGATTGGCTTCCCCGTAGTTACGGATTGGGAAAGTATTGGTAGCACTGGCCTGGTCGTCAATGTTCAATTGAACGGTCGGGTTGCTGTCATAGGTATATTCCCCATATGAACCGGCTAAAGTCATTTTGATGGTTTTAGACAATTGGTATTCCAAACCTAATTCAACTCCTATGTTCTTTTTATTCAAACCACTTACAGTTTCTGCTACGAATCCGCTTTCATCGTTGGTTGAATCACCATCATCAATTACATCGGCAAAGAAGAAAGAGGTTTCGGTAGAACCCTTGGTGTAAGAGTAAAATCCGCTAAGTCTTGCTTTAAGTTTAGGGGTTTTGATGATGTAACTGGCATCGGCACTCGAAATGATTTCGCTATCCAAATCAGGGTATACGTTGTTGTTAACCCTTGCATTAGGGAACGTATTCCTTAAATTAGGGGCTTTGGTGGCATAATATCCGTTAAAGTCAATAAAGTGACGGCCAGTAATTTTATAGGTAAGTCCTCCCTTGAATCCGAAATTGTCAAAAGTAACTTTTTCACTTTTTCCGAAAGAATTGGTTGGGTAATATCCGTTTTTGTACAAACCTTCCCTTTGATAGTAAGATTTGGAATAGTTTTGCGCTACATAAAAATCTACTTTTTTGTAAGTAAATTTAAACTGGGTAAAAGCATCTATTACTGTCGCATATAAGCTGTAATTATAGCCGAATTTATCCCCTTCCACCACTTCTCTGTTCGGATTGTTCAAATCAGTAATAGGTTGTGTAGTGCCTGGTGTTCCGAATGAATCGAAATCAATAAAATACCTTCCACCCATCAAATCAAGCAGGTTTTGGAAATTGTTTGATTTCAATTTACGGAAATTTACCGCTCCGTTCATCAGGATGTTGTCGCTCAATTGAGACGATATGATTGTATTGGCAGTCAATTGTTTGTCATCTGTCCTGTCTTCATACAAAACATAAAAACTGTTACCGCCAGAACTCTGTCTGTTGGCTTCAGTCATTTCAGCCCAATCAATCTGTCTGTGCGTCAGGAATCTTGACTGACCGGCCTGTAGGATATTTTCGGCACTGTCGCCAATATAATTACCGTTGTCATCAAACTGTGAGGTATAAAAACTTGGCAAATGCCTATAGTAAGTTGGGTCTGGGTTGTCCTGCCCTTGATATTCCAAACGACTGTTGCCTATTTGGCCTAACTGGTAGCTAACATTGGTATTGAGGTTGGTTTTAGGAGTTATTTTCCAGTAGTGGCTCAACATGATGATAGGCTCTTCCACTTTTTTGATCCTGGAGTTTCTTTGCTCCCCGTTTTGGTAACCCCAATAAGAGTTGTATTTTACCCCGGCAATGTCGGTTACTTCCTGTGTGTTTGGCGAGTTTTTGCCCCTGTAATTCTGTGCATAGATAGCAGTAAGGTTCAACGAGTGTTTGTCGTTGAATTTTTTCTCCACACTGGCAAACAACGAATTGGCGCTGTAGTCAGTCCCTTCAAAATAACCTTCCTCAGCCCATCTTCTTGAAGCCGAGACCACAAAAGCCCAACCATTGGTGTTCATACCCGAAGCATGGGTTCCCATAGTTCTCCAGCTGTAGTTGGTATTGGTACCTGCAAAAGACACCCTTGATCCTTTTCTGTAAACAGATGCCCTGGTGTTGATTTCCTGTGTTCCGAGAATGCCCCCGAAAGTATAATCAGACGGAGCAGAACCCATGGTGAATTCCTGGTTTCTTGTAGCGTCATTCAATCCGCCCCAGTTGCTCCATTGTGGTCTTCCGTCATAAATTTTATTCATTGAAATCCCATTAATCATGGTGGTACCATGCTCATTGTCAAGACCACGTATCCTGAATCGGGCCTGGCCCCAGTTGAAAGCGGCCGCTTGTTGGAAAACATCTCTTGAAGCTTGCAGCAATCCGGCAGTATTCTCAGAACCACTGTTGTCGTCGCCCAAATCATTGTCTGTGATGGTAATCAAACTCAATTGTTGCTCTTCGGTAATGTCCTGCTCAAAAACAATGACGCCCAAATCCAACATTTGCCCTTCGGCTACTTCCGCTGCAATCAATTGGTCTTTGTAACCACTGGTTTTTACTACCACCAATTGGCTTCCGGCGGCTACCTGATTAAATACAAATTTTCCGGTTGCATCCGTAACAGTGGTGAGGTTGGAATTTTGAATAGATGCTACTACATTTTGCAATGGTTTTTGTGTCTTTGAATCGACTACTGTTCCTGTTATCCCAGTTCCAGATTGCGCAAAAGCAACACAAACTTGCATGACAAATAAGAGACTAATGACTAGTTTTTTCATAAATAAAATTAAAATTACTTTATAATTAATAAGAAATTGATTTCTTAACGGTGCAAATGTACATATTTTCAGAATATTAATTACTTTTGGCGTGAAGTTTGTATAAAACTTGATATAAAATTAATATACGATTTATGAAAATTTACAGAAATCTGGTCCTTTTCGTTGCTTTATTCGCAATTTTATCCGTCAAAGCACAACAAAAAAAATACATAATTCATACAGTAGCGTTTTATAATTTTGAAAACCTATTTGATACCATCAATGGCCCGAACAATGACGAAGAGTGGTTGCCAAAGGGCACACAGAACTGGACCGGAAGGAAATACAAGAAAAAACTAGAGAATCTCGCACGCGTACTTTCAGAAATCGGCACCGGCGAAAACCCCAACAATTCCCCAACTCTTATAGGGGGCTGCGAAATTGAAAACAGACGCGTATTGGAAGATTTGGTCAAACAACCCAAACTGATCAATAAGGATTACGGCATCGTCCACTTTGATTCGCCAGACAAAAGGGGGATTGATGTGGCTTTTTTATACCAGAAAAAACACTTCAAGCCAACCAGTTTCATCAACGTACCTTTGTACATCTATAAAAACAATGCGGCCAAGGTCACCAAGAAAGAAAAAGAAGAAATTACTGACGATAATGCCGAAGCCGCACCTGATGACCGCGTTTATACCCGTGACCAGTTGCTTGTAACCGGATTTTTGGATGGTGAGGAAATCAATGTCATTGTCAATCACTGGCCATCCCGTTCAGGTGGAGAGAAAAAAAGTTCCCCATTCCGTGAAGCGGCAGGTGCACTGAACCGCAAAATCATCGATTCCATCATCAAAATCAACCCCAACGCCAAAATCATCACCATGGGTGACCTCAATGACGGATCTTATAACGTGAGTGTCAAAAAAGAACTGGGTGCCAAACTCAAAAAAACCGAGTTGAAAGAACCAAGGGATATTTACAATCCTTTCGAGCAAATGGCCAAAGACGGCAATGCCTCGCTTTTTTACCGTGATGCAGGAGATATTTTTGACCAAATCATGGTTTCTGAAGAATTGTGCAAACCCGATCACGATTCTTACCGCTATTGGAAAGCCGGCATCTGGAACAAACCCTACATGATCCAAACCACGGGGCAGTACAAAGGCTATCCGCTCCGTAATTCGCTTAACGAACCCGGGTTCAGCGACCACTTTCCCGTCTATATTTACCTGATTAAGGAAAAGAAATAAAATTCAAAAAGGTTGGCTGGTGCCGGCCTTTTTATTTTTTGTAAATTCGTAAAAATTTCCCTTATGGCCATTCCAAAACCCTTCAACCTCACCCAATGGATTGCAGACAACAGGCAGCTCCTCAAACCACCGGTGGGCAACAAAAACCTCTACATCGATTCTGAAGATTATATCGTCATGGTCGTCGCCGGTCCCAATGCCCGGAAAGATTACCATTACAACGAAACCGAAGAGTTGTTTTACCAGCTCGAAGGCGACATCACCGTGTATGTGCAGGACAACGGCGAAAAGAAAGCCATGAAACTTTCGGCAGGCGATATGTACCTCCATCCGGCCAAAACCCCGCATTCCCCGAGTCGTACGGCAGGTTCCATCGGTTTGGTCATCGAAAGGAAACGCGTCGGGGCCAATGCCAAAGACGGCCTGCTCTGGTTTTGCGACAACTGCAACCACAAACTGTATGAAGTCTATTTCCCGCTCACCGATATCGAAAATGATTTCCTGCCGCATTTCAAACATTTCTACAATTCCAAGAGTCTGCGCACCTGCGACAGATGCGGTACCGTCATGGAGTCTGACCCTAAGTTTACTGACAACAAAGATTGATTTCAGCAGCTATTTCCGGCTGTACTTTGCAAGCCGGCTCGTAAAAAGCTCTTTTTCCAGGCCGTAAAACGAGCTTCCGTTGGTCGCTGTTTTCCGTCGGCAAAAAGGCACTTTTTACTTCGCCGGGCTTTTCATTTCCATCCGGGCTACACCTTGTAAATCAAAAATAAACCACTATTTTTGCCCCAACAATTTTAAAATCAAATACCAAAAATACAATGTCAACAATCGCATCACAATTCGGCATGACCGAAGCCTTGGAAATATTGGGCGTAAAAGCCATCAACGAAGGTACGTCTACCGGGCAGCACCACTTTTCAAACGGCGAAATCCTCGAAAGCCATTCGCCTGTAGACGGGCAGCTTATCGCCAAAGTAAAAACATCAACACCAGCCGATTACGAAAAAGTAATGCAGACTGCCACCGAAGCATTCAAGACCTTCCGCATGATGCCGGCTCCGAAACGCGGCGAAATCGTACGCCAGTTTGGTGAAAAACTAAGAAAATACAAAGAACCGCTGGGCAAACTCGTTTCTTACGAAATGGGAAAATCACTGCAGGAAGGTTATGGCGAAGTACAGGAAATGATTGATATTTGTGATTTTGCAGTAGGACTTTCCCGTCAGTTGCACGGTTTGACCATGCACTCTGAGCGTCCTGGGCACCGCATGTATGAGCAATACCATCCGCTTGGGGTGGTCGGAATCATCTCGGCCTTCAACTTCCCGGTAGCCGTTTGGTCCTGGAACACGGCCTTGGCCTGGATTTGTGGCGACGTCTGCGTCTGGAAACCATCCGAAAAAACGCCATTGTGCGGTATTGCCTGCCAGAATATTATTGCTGAGGTCATTAAGGAAAACAACCTTCCTGAAGGCATTTCCTGCCTCATCAACGGCGATTACAAAGTTGGCGAGCTGATGACGCACGACAAACGCATTCCACTCGTTTCTGCTACAGGGTCGACCCGAATGGGTAAAATTGTGGCCCAGGCCTGCGCCGCACGTTTAGGAAACTCCTTATTGGAATTGGGCGGTAACAACGCCATCATCGTAACCCCTGATGCCGACATCAAAATGACCGTTATCGGGGCTGTTTTTGGCGCCGTAGGAACTGCCGGACAGCGTTGCACCTCTACCAGGAGGCTGATCATCCACGAAAGCATTTATGACAAGGTAAAAGACGCCATCGTGGGTGCCTACAACCAACTCCGCATCGGAAATCCTTTGGACCAAAACAACCACGTAGGGCCGCTTATCGACAAACATGCCGTTGAAATGTACAACAAAGCCCTGCAACAAGTGGTGGCTGAAGGCGGAAAAATACTCGTGGAAGGTGGTGTTTTATCTGGCGAAGGTTACGAAAGCGGCTGCTATGTAAAACCAGCCATTGCCGAAGCTGATAATTCGTTTGAAATCGTACAGCACGAAACCTTTGCACCGGTATTGTACCTCTTGAAATATTCAGGCGATGTAACCGATGCCATAGCCATACAGAACGGTGTGGCCCAAGGATTGTCGTCAGCCATCATGACCAACAACCTGCGCGAGGCTGAAGCCTTTTTGTCACAGGCAGGTTCAGATTGTGGTATTGCCAATGTCAACATCGGTACTTCCGGTGCTGAAATCGGTGGCGCCTTTGGCGGGGAAAAAGAAACCGGCGGCGGACGCGAATCGGGTTCTGATGCCTGGAAAGTCTACATGAGAAGACAAACCAATACCATCAACTATACCACCAGTCTGCCTTTGGCACAAGGAATCAAATTTGATTTGTAGTGTTTAAAAACAGCATAAATAAAAAGCGCCCTGAATTTCAGGGCGCTTTTTTAGTTTAATTCTAAATTAACCCAAAAAATTTGCCGGTAAACAAAAAGGGCTATTTTTGCCGCCGGATTTAAAACAAAAACCATGCATTTTATCAAATCGACATATTTACAGCTTTGCGACGGAAATGATTTTCCGGGTCGTAGTTTTGGGGTTTGATAAAAAGGATTAGGAATAAACCAATCAATATAACAACAACCCGAAACGAAACTTTCGGGTTTTTTTATGCCTTTATGGAACAGAAAAATTTAAACAACATGGGTGCATTATGCGTAATGCGCATCACAACAGATTATCCAGAACCGGATGGGCTGCCCTGAGGCAGTTGATCATGATATTTATCGTGCCCGGTTCTGGTTTCAGTACCGGGTTTTTTATTTGGTAAAACCTAAAAAAGATAAATAAATGTAACAGAAAATGAAAACGCTAGTAAACACAAACCATTTTGCCAACAAGCCAAAATCTGCCTTTACACTCATGGTAGAAAGCCTCTATGTGGCAAATACGACAAAAATCGGTAATCAAGGGACTTTGGCCTCTGTGATAGGGACCTGTTTTGCCTCAATGAGCCAAACCCAACATACCTGGAAAAGGGAAACCTTCCGCGATTTGTTGTTGCATCTCGAGGCCCAGGGCTGTTATGGTTTGTTGAAGGATGAATTGTTTATCAATGCCTTGGCCAATATGGCGTCTTTTGGAAACAAACTGGTGCGTGAAATCGGTACTTGGGAAAAAAACTCCTGGGTAGCCGAAAACCAAATGAGTTCCCTTATCAGGCACTGTTTTGCAACCTATGGAGTGCCGGAATTCCTGGAAAGTGTTTTCTTCGAAGAAAGCAAGATACACATGTTTTGGTATGTGCAGTTGGGTAGGGGTGAAAGTGTTTTGGCCCTGCGTGCCTTTCCGGTAAAATTTACCAAGAAAATGGCACACGCATTCAAGAATGCCAAAGCCAACTACACCTTGGCACAAGCCATCAGATGGGCCCAGGCCAAAGGTTACGGTGCTTCTGAAACAATGGCCGAAACCCTGGCATGGAGCAGTTTGCCTGAGCATTTTGAAGCGGAAGCCTTTTGGGAAACAGTTATCGTCTTTTTTTCAAGATACGAAGAATTGCATTTTGGCAAAGTACAGGAAGCCATTTTTTACATACGCGAACAAATCCGGGCAGACCAGAATTTCAGCATGAAAGGAAGAACCTGGGAAGCCCTAACCAGGCAATCTGATGCATGGCACCTGGCTTACCATAAAAGGATGGAAGCCCAGAACAGGGCCGAGTGGGCTGTGAGCGATATCAATGGTTTGAGCAAGGCCGTCCTGAACGGCAACCAGCTCACCCATTATGAGCTCGTCGAATTGCTTACTTCTGAAGCCTTGTATGAAGAAGGTGAGGCCATGAGCCACTGTGTTGCCGAGTACGAGTACGACTGTATCGAAGGCAAATCTGCGATATTTTCCCTGCGAAAAAGGTCAGGCGGTACGGAAACCATTTTGGCGACCCTCGAAGTGGCTTTGTACTACAGGGCAGTGGTACAGGCCAAGGCCCAATACAATGAACCTATTTCTGCGGAGGCTGAAGAAATCCTTTTTGCCTGGGCCAGCAAGGAAAAATTGGACTTGGATTATGAGGAATATGAGGCAGCCGGAGACCAGGCCCAGCTACCCGCTCCTGTTGCGGAAAGGGTGTTGGCATCTCAGGGTCAAGGCGTGGTGTATAACCCGCCACAAAACAACTACAGGGCTACCCGGAATACAGATTCCAACATTAATTGGAGGTATGTATTTTACTTGTTAATCCTGTTGGCCAAGACCTGTGCAATCTCCCGGATGTAAAAAGAGCCCCTGAAATGGGGCTCTTAGTTTTTTACTTCGTTTTCTTTACATATTGTGTCAAAATCACGATGTGCTGTCCTTCTACGCGGCCTTCAATCTGTTCGGCATTGTCCCAGACTACTTTGATGTTGTGTACGGCGGCACCGCGTTTGGCGGTAAAATTGGCGCCTTTTACGTCAAGGTCTTTAATCAGAACGACTGAATCACCATCTTTCAGAATGTTGCCATTGCTGTCTTTGTGGATGATTTTTCCGTCATCATCATCGCCTTCACCTGTAGCTTTGGCCCATTCAAGAGCTTCTTCATCCAGATACATCATTTCGAGCAGGTCGTTGTTTTTCAAACGGGCATGCATCCGCCAGGAAACAATCTGCACGGGTAAATTTTCATTCCACATGCTGTCGCTCAGGCCACGCCAATCGTTCGGGTTGGTGGTTTCAGGGTTCTCAATCTGGTCTTTGAGGTGTTGGGCAATCAGAATGCTGTTTTCGAGACTTTGCTCTGTTTTTGGCGCAACGGTGTAAACGACGAGGTTATCGGTATTTCCGCTGATTTCACAAGCCGAATGGCTTCGTTCGTGTAGTTTTTTTTCAGTTACAGTCATGGATTATAAGTTAAATGAAGCGCCTATCGCGAAAGTAAATTGATTGTTGAATTTGTCAAAACCCTTGATGTGTTGGTCATATTTGGCTATCGGAAAACCTGTTTCTGAATATACGCCGAAACCATTGGTAAAGAAATAACGGAAACCCACATGGCCCCCTAAATTCCGAAGGCCTAAACTAAGTCCGGGATACAAATCCATTTTTTTATTGAAACCAAATACATTTCCCAGATTGGCATTGAAACGCGCTTTGAGGTCAACCCGGTCAAAAAACCGTGCCTTTTCACTCGGATATGTGCCTTGTATCAAAGGGTCATAGGCAGCATAATCAACTCCTTCAACCTCATAAATATTCTGTGTACTCAATAAATAAGAAGTAACAAATCCGGCAGAAAAATTTTCTCCCAACCCAAAATCTGCAGAACCCGAAATCCCGCTGGCACCAGACTGGACCAAAGCGCCTACCTGGATTTTTTTGTCGCCTTTTCCTTTATAGGCTTGGGCATTGGCCAAACCAACAGTAAGAACACAAAAAAGGACAATCATTTTTTTCATCATCATTAATATTTAAAATTTTTGCAAATATAGCAGTTCAGAATCAATTCCTTCCTTTTTCGTTGGGGTATAATTGAGGCAAGGGTTCGCTTTGCCAAAAGGCTTTGGAATTTATATCCAGAATGGTCAAAGGGCCTTTGAAGGCGGCACCGGTATCGATGTTCCAAACATTGGCTTTGTGCACCGGAACGGTTTGCCCGATGCGGGTAACAGGGGTGTGTCCGATATAGATTTCGTCATATAAAGTGAACCTTTTCGGATAGACTGGGCTTGTTTTTTCTACAGAGGGGTCTAAAGCAAGAGCCGTTTCCCAGAGGGTACGGTCCCAATAGAACAATTTCGGGAAATATTCATATTGGATGCCGTTCATGTTGGTAAAACCGGCATGGATGAACAGCCTGTTCTGCGCATCGAGGTAGTAATCCTGCAATGATTCCAGGAATTCAATGTGTTTTTTCCGGTGGAGTTCCGGCAGGTCTGCATAGGCGGTAATGGTAGCCTCACCGCCGTGTTTGAACCACATTTCCTCATCGATGTTTTGGGTATTGCATTTCAACCAATCGAGTAGTAATTCGTCATGGTTGCCCCTGATGAAAATGCAGTTTTGCCGTTCTTTGAGTTCGAGCAGCAAATCAATAACCTGTGGCGACTGGCTCCAGCCATCAACATAATCGCCCAGAAATATCAACGTGTCTTCAGGCGATGTTTGGGCGCGTTCAAAAACCTGGTGTAAGGCCCTTAAACCGCCGTGTATGTCGCCAATGACCAATGTTCTTTTCATAAAAACAGATACTTGTAAAAATAACAGCAATCTACGTATTTAATTGCCTTGAAAATGATGAAAGAAAAGACTTTTTATTAGGTGTTTTTCAATTGTAAAACAGCTTGTTTTCCGGCCTCATTTTTATTCATTCCATATAAAAAATAAAACAGTTTATGGATAGCCACAGCAGGCAACAGGGCACACAGCATCTGGGCCAGGAGGTACGCATAATCCATAAAAGTGAAATGCATCTTTTTGTGGTTTTTCCACTTCAGTTTAATGGTGTTGATTAAATAAGGTTTGATTCTCTTGATTCTTATCGAATAGGGTGCGTAATAATCATAAAGGATTTCCTGAAGGTTATGTAAAACGACGCCTTGGCTGTACCACCGCATCCACAAGTCATAATCTTCCGCCAAGCGTTCCTTGTAAGAGCCATGTTTTAAAAATATTTCCTTTCGTATCAATACCGATCCGGCACCCACAGGACAAACCCGGTTGATTTCTTTGCCGACCACCGCTTGGTATTTCATCTCAAATTTAAAATCAGATTCATTGTCAATGAACAGTAACAAGGTTCCCAAAACACCTACTTCCGGATTGGCCAACAGATAAGCATACTGGCGTTCGAATCTGTCCGGACGTGAAAAATCATCTGCATCCTGCCGGGCAATAAATGCACCACGCGCCCGGTTGATGCCTTTGTTCAAACTTTCAGTAATGCCCAGATTGGTTTCATTGATTATATACACGAACCGCGAATCAGTTACGGCATATTCCTTAAGTAAATTGATGGATGCGTTGTTTTGCGGATTGTCTAAGATTACTATCAGTTCCAGGCTTTTAAAGGTTTGATTTAAAATAGAATCTATGGCATTTTTCAATACGGCTACAGGTTCTTTATAAGTAGGCAATACCACTGAAATAACAGGAAAATGGTCTTCGACAGTCATGAATCGGAATATTTTTTATAAAAATAAGTGAAATCATTTTAACCTAGTATTTTTCCTGGAAATTTATTTACATTTGGAAACCATCAAAGCCAATATCCATGAAGAAAATCATTACCCTTAGCTTACTTTTACTCTTTCATTTCTCTTTTTCCCAAACCACCATTACCGGCACCATCAAAGACATGACTACCTCCTTGCCGGTAGAAAGCGTTTCGGTGGGTATTCAAGGCTCAAATGTGGGCACCATTTCGAACGAAGAAGGAAAATTCCGCATCACCCTTCCCGGAAAAACAAGCAGCATTACTTTCAGCCACCTTTACTACCAACCCGAAAATTATACCATCAAAAGCAACGAAACCGAAATTGAAATTTACCTGCAGCCCAAATCCTTTGTGCTGGACGAAGTCGTCATCGACCACAAACCCGGAAAAACACTATTGACCGATGCGGTTGCGGCCTCGAAAGCCAAACTCGAAAAATCGTTGTTGCTCAACACCTACTACCGTGAATTCGTAAAAGTCGACGGCAAATACACCTCGTATGCCGATGGGTTGGTAGATTATTACGTCAAACGCAAAAGCGGGGCTTCAGACCTTCAAGTCAAACAGAGCCGGGCTTTTGATATGAAAGACGAAAATGCCTCCGAACGGGAGAAAGCCATCCAGTCGGTCAACCTGAACGACGTACGCGAAGCTGTCACCCATGCCTACAACTTCAAAGGCGTTACCGAATTGTTGAAAAGCGATTATTATTATTTCAATGTCGATACCAAAACCGAAGCCAACGGCAACAGCATTGAAGTCATCACGGTCGAGCCCAAGGAAAACCTCGAAGAAGAAATGTTATATGAAGGAACGGTCACCTATGACGCCAAAACCAAACTGATACTCGACATTGACCTGAAATTTTCTGAAGCCCACAAAAAATACAACGTGGTGCACAACATCCTGATTGCCAAAATCAAGTTCAACGATTTCCAACGCAAATCCAGTTTCAAAATCGACGGCGACAAATACATCATGACCTACAACCGCAACAAGATGAACGTTTACATCAAGTTCGGGAAGAAAATCAACAATACGTTTGAAAGCATTTGCGATGTTACGATGCTCGACTACAAAGAAGGCGAATACAAAATCGACAAGGAAAAAAGATACCGCGACAACAGCCTCTTTACCAACGGCAATCAATACACAGAAGAGTTCTGGAAAAAATATGATGTGAGGCTGCTCAGCGACTCCGAAGAAAAAATCATCAAAAACCTGAAATAATCAGTTTTTGGTTTCGGCACTGTATTTCATTTTCCTCAAAATCCGCATCACTTCCTTGAAATTAATGTAGGCTTCGGGTTGGGCGTATTGCTTGAGCAAGGGCTTGGTGTCAATAAGGTGCTGCTTGGCCTCCTCAAAACCGTTGAGGTAGCAAATCATCAGCGTAGACGGCAGGTTTTCAAGGTCTTTTTCCTCGCGTTCATTCAGTGCCAATCCTTTCTGCATTTTGGCAATCAACGACAAATTCGAGTTGTAAATGTGGAACATCATCTTGCGGTTGTACTGCGGCGGATCAAACAACATTTCCGTTTCAATTTTGTAATAGCCATTGTCAAAAAAGGTGATTTTCTGTTGCTCCAGCGGATAGTAACTCGTTTTGTCGTTCAACCCCAAAGGGACGTGCTCGGTAATGGTAAACGAATTGGCATCACGGTCAATGGTTACGACATCCTGGGCCGAATAAAATAACTTGATCTGTTCGTTGATCAGTTCAATGTCTACCCTTGACAAATAGGTCGTATCGCGTATTTTTTTCGGGATGCCCGCCCAGCAAATCACAAACAACTCCTTGAAAACCTGGTATTGCGAGGGCAGGTCTTTGTGGCGGTGGTTCACAAAATCCATCACGCCGTCGAGCGTATAGGCGATGCTGTTGCGCGAACTGTTCTCAATGCTCAGCACCGTTTCGAGGTTTTGCTTCGAATACGGGATTTTTTCTTCCGTCGGCATCGAATTGCTCCCCCTGCGCACAAAAGCGGTGTTGGCCAGAATGGTATGGATGTTTTTCTTAAAATACGAAGTTTTTGACTTGGGCTTGATGGTCACTAACCCGACTACTTTCCCTTTCGGAAGGTTCGGGAACGGCACATTTTCATATTGTATTTTCGGCGGATTTTCCAGAAAGGCATTCACCAGGTTCTGGATGCGGCTGTCATCAAAAAAATCATCGCCGGTAATGTGGTTGTCCTGGTCTTCAACGCCCACCACGATATACGAATTGTTCGAGGGGTTCGAATTCGACAAGGCACAGATGTGTTTGAGGAACTTGGCTTTGCCCTCCTTGGTGTGCAGGTTGAGCTGGCGTTTCTTGTCATAAAAACTGCTCTCATCGTTGTGAGCCAGTAAGTTTTTGATAAGCAGCCGTTTGTTGATCATTTTTTGGTTGTCGGTTATCGGTTGTTGGTTGCCGGTAGCTAGTATATGAAAAATCCATCAACCGTCAACCATCAACCATCAACTTTTTTCACGGTACCTTGTTGCCCATGCTTTCACTCCAGAGGGCAAACCAATCCAAGGTGTCCAAATCCAAAGTAACCGCCTTGTTGAGGGCCTGTATCCTGGCCGTATTAACGGTTCCTGCCACAGGGATGATGTTGGCCGGATGTTTCAGTATCCAGGCCAATAAAATCGTGTCTGAACCCACCCCGTATTTTTCTACCAATTGCACCAACAATTTTTTGAGTCGACGTGTTTGTTCGTTGTCTTCGCGGAACACATTCCCGAGCGGATTCCATGACATCGGCCTGATGCGGTGCAACTGCATATAATCGAGACTGCCGTCGGTCATGGCCTGGTGCTGGGTAGCCGAAAACTGGATTTGGTTGAAACTGATGTCTGTTTGTTGTCGCAGCAATTCCGTTTGGGAAGGGGTGAAATTCGACACCCCAAAATCGCGTATTTTTCCTTTCGATTTCAAAAGTGAAACGGCTTCGGCTATTTCATCGGCCACCATAAGCGGGCTCGGACGGTGCAACAACAAAATATCGAGGTAGTCTGTTTGTAGGTTTTTGAGGGAATGGTCCACCGACCACAAAAGGTATTCCTTACTGTAATCGTAGTATTTGATTTTGTTGTTTCGGCCTTGGGTGTGCTGGATGCCGCATTTGGAGATGAACTGCACGTTTTCGCGGGCTGAGTTGCTTTGCGCAAAGGCTTTCCCGAATTCGGCTTCAGTGGTGTAACCGCCATAAATATCAGCATGGTCAAACGATGAAATGCCGTTTTCGACACATAACCTGATGAGGTGTGTCATTTCGGTTGTGGAAAGGTTTTTTCCGGCCGCCCCCCAATTCATCGTTCCGGCAATTATGGGCGAAAGTAGCGTTTTTGTCATGATTGTATTAAAAAACCTAAAATTACTAAAACAAAATCATAAATCATCCTTAAAAAGGCAGGGCCTATGTAAGTTTTAACGCATTATTAACATTCCAATCCTAATAAAATTTTCACTTTTGAAATGTTAAAATTCAGAACCTAACAAATACTGTAAAAATAGAATTTATGGAAGAAAATGTTGCTGCTTTAGACATCCGGGCAATCAATGAAAAAATAGAGCGTGAAAGTGCTTTTATTGACCTGCTGATGATGGAAATGAACAAAGTCATTGTGGGCCAGAAACACATGGTCGAACGTTTGCTTATCGGACTTTTGGGACAAGGGCACATTTTACTCGAAGGCGTTCCCGGCCTTGCAAAAACGCTGGCCATCAACACGCTGTCACAAGCCATCCACGGCAGTTTCAGCCGCATCCAGTTTACGCCCGATTTATTGCCTGCAGATGTCATCGGAACCATGATTTACAACATCAAGGCCAATGAATTCTCCATCAAGAAAGGGCCGGTTTTTGCCAATTTCGTATTGGCAGACGAAATCAACCGTGCCCCGGCCAAAGTACAATCGGCTTTGTTGGAGGCTATGCAGGAAAAACAAGTCACCATTGGCGACACCACCTTCAAACTCGACAAGCCTTTTTTGGTATTGGCCACGCAAAACCCGATTGAGCAGGAAGGAACCTATCCGTTACCGGAAGCACAGGTTGACCGTTTCATGCTCAAAACCGTGATTGAATACCCGAAAATGGATGAAGAGCGGCTCGTTATCCGACAGAACCTGGCCGGAGGCTATGAAAAAGTAAACCAGGTGGTTTCGGTCGATCAGATTCTCAGGGCCCAGGAAGCCATCCGCGAAGTATACATGGACGAAAAAATCGAGAAGTACATCCTCGACATCATTTTTGCCACCCGTTACCCTGAAAAATACAAACTCGAAAACCTCAAACCGCTAATCACTTTTGGAGCCTCACCACGTGGAAGCATCAACCTGGCCACAGCCGCCAAATGTTATGCCTTCATCAAACGCCGTGGTTATGTAATTCCGGAAGACGTGCGCGCCGTAGTACACGATGTATTGCGCCACAGGATTGGTATTTCGTATGAAGCCGAGGCAGAAAACATCACTTCTGTTGACATCATCAACAAAATCGTAAACGAAATCGAAGTGCCTTAATAGTTGATAGTTGATGGTTTATGATTGATGAATTTCCCCAGCAACCAACAACCAGCAACCGACAACCAACTTAAAAATGGAAACCAAAGACCTACTCAAAAAAGTCCGTAAAATCGAAATCAAGACCCGAAGGTTGAGCGATCATATCTTTTCGGGCGAATACCATACGTCGTTCAAAGGGCGTGGTATGACTTTTTCGGAAGTGCGGCAGTACCAGTACGGCGATGACATCCGGGCGATTGACTGGAATGTCACGGCACGTTACAATGAGCCATACATCAAGGTTTTTGAGGAAGAACGTGAACTGACGATGATGCTGATGGTAGACATTTCGGGTTCGGAAAGTTTCGGGACCAAAAACCAGCTGAAAAGCGAAATCGTGACTGAAATTGCCGCGACCATGGCGTTTTCGGCTACCCAGAACAATGACAAAATCGGGTTGATTTTGTTCTCTGACCAGATTGAATTGTACATTCCGCCCAAAAAAGGAAAATCGCATGTGTTGCGCATCATCCGAGAACTGATAGAATTTGAGCCCAAAAGCAAAAAAACCGATTTGTCGCAGGCCCTTAAATTTTTGTCGGCCACCCAAAAAAAGAAAGCCATTGTTTTTGTGATTTCTGATTTCATGGTCGAAGAAGATTACGAGAAAACCCTCAAAATTGCCGGGAAGAAGCACGACATCACCGGTGTGCGCGTCTATGACCTCCGCGAAGAAAAAATGCCGAATATCGGGATGGTTGAAATGGAAGATGCCGAAACAGGCGAAATCATGGTGGTCGATACCGGCTCCAAAACCATCCGCTTCAATTACGAAAAAAACTATCAGGAAAAAGTCGCCTATTTCAAGGATATTTTTTCCAGATGTGGCTCCGGCACAGTCAACACCAGGGTGGATGAAAGCTATGTCACCAAACTGCTGGGCTATTTTAAATCGCGATAACGCCCCAAAAACGAATGAAACTCAAATTCCACATCCTCATTTATCTTTTTACTGCGTCGATTTTTGCCCAAAAAGTCACGACCTCGGTAGACACGCCCAAAAACAAGATTGGGGCCGAGTTCAAACTGACGGTAAAAGCCACGGTGGGTGCGAAAGACAAAGTAGTTTTTCCGAAAGCCAAATCGATGGGAGCCCTTGAAGTGATTGAATCTTACAAAGTAGACACCATAAAAAACGGCAACAGTTACGAGCTAATCAAAAAATACGGCCTTACCCAATTTGATGCCGGAAAATATACCATCCCGAAGGTGCCCGTGCTAATCAATGGTAAACCGGTGTTTTCAGACAGCCTCAACATAGAGGTCAACGAAGTGAAAGTCGATACCTTGAAACAAAGGATGTATGACATCAAAAACATAGCCACAGCACAAAGCGACAGCAATTGGTGGAAATACCTCCTCGGCTTATTGTTGTTGGCTGCGTTGGCTGCGTTGGGCTATTGGTGGTACAAAAAGCGTCCGAAAAAAGAGAAACCACAGGAAATTGTTTTCACTTCCCCCATCGAAAAAGCCACGACTTTGTTGCAGCAGCTCGAATCAAAAGGACTTTGGCAGAAAGGTGAGGTCAAATCCTATTATTCAGAATTGACCGATATTGCGCGAACCTACATTGAGGAAGAAATCAAAATTCCGGCCATGGAAAGTACGACTTCAGAACTTATTGTGAGCCTACGGAATACCGCCAAAAATAAAAAACTGAAGCTGTCAAAAGAGACCCTTGAAAATCTGGAGAAGGTTTTGATGCAGGCCGATTTGGTGAAATTCGCCAAGGTAAAACCACTTGATTACGAAATTGAGGAAGACAAAAAACGCATTTCCAGCTCGATTGTAACCATCCACAACTCCATTCCGGTAGTGGTAGATACTACTGACGAACTTGAGCAGTGGAACGAAACACAAAAAGAACTTGCCCGTCTCAAAAAACTCAAAAAACAAAAACAAAAACGTTTGTTTACAGGTGTGGGTATTGCCCTCGGACTGATAGTAGGAACTTTGGCTATTGCCATTGCCATCAAGGGCTGGCCTTTCGTCAAAGACAATCTATTTGGCAATCCGACCAAGGAATTGCTCGAAGGCGAATGGATTTACAGCGAATACGGCAATCCGGGCGTGAAAATCGAAACGCCGCAGGTGCTCAAAAGAATCGATGCCAATACTGTCATGCCCAAAAACACCCTGGCGCTCATGAAAGAAATGCAAATCTTCAGTTACGGCTCGATGTATGGCGATTTCTTTATTCAGGTGAGTACCCTCAAATATAAAAAAGAAACAGACATTGACCTGGAGAAAGCCATCGATGTAGCCATCACCCATTTCGAACAGGAAGGCGCGGCCAACATCATTGTCAAATCTGAAGAATTTGATACCCAGAAAGGCGTAAAAGGTAAGAAAGCCTATGGCACCCTGACCTCCTTTGACGCCTCAAAAACCAAGTCACAAAAAATGTATTATGAAGTGGCCTTGTTTGCCCAGGATGGCGGTTTGCAGCAAATTGTCATCATGCACAAAGAAGAAGACGACTATGGTAAACAAGTCATGGAACGTGTATTGAACTCCATCGAACTCTTACAAGCAGAACAACCATGATGAACGGTATAACCTTTTTGAACCCTGAATTTTTCTGGCTGTTTTTACTGCTGCCCTTGGTCGTGGTATGGCAAATCTGGAAACGCCGCCAGTTATCGCCCACGCTTAAAATCAGTTCGTTATCCGGATTCAGGAAAAACACCTCTTGGCTGGCCCGGTTGAAACCCTACCTTTTCGTATTGCGTTTGCTCGCCCTGGCTTCACTGATTGTTGCAATGGCGCGTCCGAGAACTGTTGACATCAGCAACCAGACCAAAACCACCAAGGGGATTGACATCGTCATGGCCATCGACGTTTCCGGGAGTATGCTCGCCAAAGATTTGAAACCCAACCGGATGGAAGCCCTGAAAGAAGTGGCAGTCAATTTTGTCGAAGGACGCCCGAACGACCGCATCGGGCTTGTGGTTTATGCAGCAGAAGCCTACACCAAAACACCTGTAACCAGTGACAAGGCCATTATTGAAGAAGCCATCAAAGGCATCAAATACGACAACGTCATCCAAGACGGAACGGGCATCGGTATGGGGCTGACCACCGCCGTCAACCGCCTCAAAGACAGCAAGGCCAAAAGCAAGGTCATTATTTTATTGACAGATGGGGTAAACAATGCCGGATTCATAGAACCCGAAACCGCTTCCCAGATTGCCCATGAATATGGCATCAAGGTCTACACTATTGGTATCGGAACCAACGGAATGGCTGAATTTCCGTATGCCTATGCCCCCAACGGTGGCTTTTTGTTCAAGATGATGCCGGTGGAAATCGATGTTGATTTGCTCAAAACGATTTCAAGAAATACCGGCGGAAAATATTTCAGGGCCAACAGCAACAGCAAACTGGAATCCATCTATAACGAAATCAACAAACTCGAAACCACTGAAATAGAAGAGCTGAAGTTTTACGATTATGATGAAAAATTCCGTCCGTTTGTCTGGATAGCGGGTATTTTATTGCTGGTGGAAATCGGAGCACGGAATACGGTTTTCAGAAGTTTTATATAAAAGAATATGTACGAATTAGAAGAAAAAGGGTATCTGTATCTGTTGTTGGTAATTCCAATTCTGGTTTTGCTGTTCCTGTACGTGCAGTATTGGAAACGGAAAAAGCAACAGGCATTCGGCGACTTGGAACTGATTAAAAAACTCAGTCCGGAGCGTTCGTTCTTCAAACCTGTACTGAAAATCATCGTACTCCTTTTGGCGCTGGCCTGCCTCATCATGGGCTTGGTCAACCCGAAAATGGGCACGAAAATTGAAACCGTCAAACGCGAAGGCATCGATATTGTTTTTGCCATAGACGTTTCCAAAAGTATGTTGGCCGAAGACGTGGCACCGAACCGCCTGGAGAAGAGTAAGCAATTGGTTTCCCAACTCATCAACCAATTGGGCAGCGACCGCATCGGCATCATAGCCTATTCGGGCAGTGCTTTTCCGGTTTTGCCGATTACCACCGATTACAGTGTAGCCAAGATGTTCCTGCAGGGCATGAACCCGAACATGATTTCAGCCCAGGGCACTTCTTTGGATGAAGCCATCAATATGGCGTCGACCACTTTCTTTGACAAAAAAGACAAAACCAATAAACTGCTCATTTTGATTTCGGATGGCGAAGACCATTCCGAGAATGCCGAAGATGCGGCAGAAGAAGCCCAGAAAGCAGGACTTAAAATCATCACCATAGGCGTCGGAAGCGAAAAAGGCGGCCCCATTCCGCTCAAAAGGAACGGCATTGTAGAAAGTTTCCAGAAAGACCAGAATGGCGAAGTGGTCATCACCAAACGCAATGCTGAAATACTGCGCAACATCGGTAAAAATTCAAAAGGTTATGTAGACGGAAACAATACCAAAAACGTGATTGATTTTGTCAAAAGCGCACTCGATAACATCCAGAAAACCGAATTTGAAGGCACCCAGACGGCCAATTTCCAATCGCAATTCCAATGGTTTTTGGGCTTTGGTTTTTTCCTGTTGCTGCTCGATGTATTCCTGTTGGAAAAACGCACCAAATGGGTACGGCAAATGAATTTATTTAATGAAAAAGACGAATGAAAAAGATACTCCTGTTTAGCGTATTTTTCTTTTACCTGGCCACTTTTGCCCAGGATTCCGCTGTTGGGGGCAAAAAAGCGGTCAAAGACCAAACCCTGCCCAGAGGTAACGCGGCCTTTGAAGAAAAAAATTATGCCGAAGCCGAAGCCGATTACCGTATTTCGCAATCTAAATTTTCAAAAAACGCCAAGCCGTCCTACAATCTGGGTAATGCCATTTACAGGCAAAAACAGCCAGCCGAAGCCAAGTACCAGTTTGCCAAAGCCATCCGGAATGCCAAAACAAAACCCGAAAAACACCAGGCTTTCCATAACCTGGGCAACTGCCTGATGACTGAAAAAGATTATCAGGGCGCCGTGGATGCCTACAAAAATGCCTTGCGCAACAATCCGCAAGACGAGGAAACCCGCTACAATTATGCCCTGGCCAAATTGTACCTCAAAAACCATCCACCAAAAAAAGACGGTAAAAACAAAGACAAGGACAAAAAAGACGACAAAAAAGACGACAAAGACAAGGATAAGAACAAAGACAACCAAAACGATAAGGACAAAGACAAGGATAAGAACAAAGACAAAAAAGACGACAAAGGCCAACCCGACAAAAACAAGGAAGGCGACAACGATAAAAACAAAAAAGACGACAAAGGGCAGGGACAACCCAAGGAGAATCCGGGAGGGATGTCGAAACAGCGACTGGAAAGCCTGCTCGATGCCGTAAACAACGAAGAGAAAAAAGTACAGGACAAGGTCAATTTACAAAAAGTGAAGGCCAATCCGAAAAAAACAGACAAAGACTGGTAATCAAGTACAATTGAAAATGAAAAGACTATTGCTATTGCTGGTGTTGCTCAACCAATCGCTTTTCGCGCAAGTACAATTTGACGCCAAAGTGAGCAAGAATTCCATGGCCCTCAATGAGCGCCTGCGGATCGATTTTTCGATGAATGCCGACGGCGACAATTTCAACCCGCCCAATTTTGAAGCTTCGGGTTTCAAGGTGGTTTCGGGCCCAAGCCAAATGGTCAGCCAATCCTGGATCAACGGCCGGAGTACCTTCAACAAAGCGTATTCCTACACCCTCATGCCGATGCGCAAAGGCACCCTGACCATCCGTCAGGCCAGCATCGAAATCAACGGACAAACCTATAAAACCACCCCCATCCAGGTCAATGTAACCAACGCCATCGACCTGCCCAAAGACCCGAACCAGGAACCTACAGTAAGAGCCGACAACAATTTATACCTGGTGGCCGATATTTCCAAAGGCAACCCCTATGTGAACGAACCGATTACCGTGGTATACAAACTGTATTTCAGTTACAATATCGGTATTTCCAACTGGCGCGAACTCAACAAGCCGAAATACAATGATTTCTGGAGCCAGAACATCGACATCAAACAACTGGTGGCCGAAGAAGGCCAATTCAAGGGCGAGCGCTATCGTTATGTAGTGCTCCGTAAAACCGTGCTGTATCCGCAAAAATCAGGCAAACTCGAAATCGAGCCACTCACCCTCGATATCGATTGTGAAGTGCCCACAGGCAGAAGGAACATCTGGGGACAGCAACTCCTTATGCAAGACAACAAAAGGGTTTCGGCCGGAAGCAAGATCATCACTGTCAAAGCCCTGCCGGAAGCCGGAAAGCCAGCTGATTTTTCTGGCGCTGTAGGTAAATTGGATTTCAAGGTAACGCCATCAAGAACCACTTTACAGAATGGAGAATCACTCGAACTGAAATTAAGCGTTACCGGAACCGGAAACCTCAAATTGTTCCAATTGCCCAAACCCGTGGTGCCGCCTGCCCTCGAAATGTATGACCCGGAACATACCGAAAACGTTTCGACCCCACTCTCCGGGATGACTGGCAGTATTACCGACAATTACACGATTATTCCGCAATACAAAGGCAATTACGCCATCAAACCAATGCGGTTTACCTATTTTGATTTGGGTTCTGGCAGTTATAAAACCATCACTTCTTCTGAAATCAGGATCAATGTGTTGGATGGGCCGGGCATCGCCGCAAGCCCATCTGCTGCAAAAGGCAACGCAAAAGTCGCCGTCACAGCCAGCAAGGCCTTTGCCTATATCAAGCAAAAAACAAGCCTGGTAAGCCAGCAACAGGACGACTTCCTGGGCTCCGGATTGTTTTATTCGATGGTGTTTTTACCCTTTTTGGCCATTCCGTTGTTGGTGGTCATCCGGAAGAAAAAAGAAGCCAAAGAAGGCGATGTCATAGGCAATAAAGTCAGGAAATCGAATGCCATGGCCCGGAAATACCTCTCAGAAGCCAAAATCCACCTGGGCAACAAAGAACCGTTTTATATCGCCCTGGAAAAATCGATGCACAACTTCCTGAAAGCCAAACTGCGCATCGAAACTTCTGAAATGAGCAAAGAAAAAATCACGGCACTTCTGTTGTCGCGCAATGCCAACAGCGAAACGGTTGCCGGTTTTATCGCACTGACCGAAAATTGCGAGTTCGCCCGTTATGCACCTTCCACCACCGGAAGCATGCAGCAGGATTATGAAAAAGCAGTCGAAATCATTTCAAGCCTTGAAAAACAAATCGCCTAACCATGAAAAAGATAGTCTATTTATTGCTTTTGGTTTCCCAGGTTTTTTGGGCACAGGATGCGTTTGAAAAAGGGAACCAGTCCTATCAAAAAGAAGATTACCAAAATGCAGTGTCACAATATGAAAGCATCCTGGCTTCCGGCAAGCAATCGGCAGAAGTGTATTTTAATCTGGGCAACAGTTATTACAAGCTGCATCAGGTAGCACCGGCTGTTTACAATTATGAAAAAGCCCTGCAACTGAGTCCGAACGACCCAGAAATACAGACCAACCTCGATTTTGCCCGTAAAATGGCCATAGACGACATCAAAATCATCCCAAAAGTCGGTTTTAAGAAACTGATTGCCGATTTCACGTCGGCCCATCATTATGACAGCTGGGCCTGGATGACTGTGGGTTTGGCATTTGTATTCTTGTTGTTTTTTGTGGGATATTATTATTCAGCAACAACTGTACGGAAGCGGATTTTCTTTTCCGGAATGTTCCTGGTACTGGTGGGCATGGGCATGACGGTTTTTGCCGCCTTGTTTGAAAAGAACAGGACCTCAAGCGAAAAACCAGCCATTATCTTTGCCGATACGGTGTCAGTGAAAAGCGAACCAAAACCCTCGAGTCCGGATACTTTCATCCTGCACGAAGGCACCAAAGTCTACATCCTGGAAAGCATTGCTAACTGGAAAAAAATCCAACTGACCGACGAAACCACCGGCTGGATTGAAAGCGAAAGCCTCAAGGAGCTGAACTAAACTTTTTCCCTCAGGTCTTCAAACCAGTTTTGGAGCACCGGCAACAAAAAACCCGAAGTTTTGAGAATAGGGTTGAAAAACAATGATTTTTCCTGGGTATCTTTTGAAATCAGGGCGTTGTCAAAATTTATTTTTTGCAGCAGCCCGAGCACCACACCCAATATCAGGGCCATTTTCAATCCGCCGAAAACAGCCCCGCCAATCCGGTTAAAAATTCCCAAAAACAAGGCGCTGGCTATATTGGATAATAATTTGGCCAGCAGATGGATGCCAATCACGACCAGGATAAATGTAATGACAAAGGCCAGCACTTTAGCCGATTTGGAGTCGCCAAGGCAGCTTCCGATAACCGAAGAAAATTTTACAGCCACATAAATGCCTACAAAAAAAGCAACCAAGGAGGCAAATTCAACAATGAGTCCGTTCCGGATTCCCTTAAAAATGCCATAAGCCAATAAAACGCCTAAAAAGAGATCAATCAAAACATTTGTATAAAAGTAGGCCACAAATATAAGGGAAGAAAGACGCAACAGGCAAGGGAATGGCGTTCAAATGTGATATATTTGCAAATTGTAAACAGAAGCATCCTCTATTTCCCAACACCATGTCAAGAGACGAACAATTAAAAAACCGCTGGAACAAGGTTGTCGAAATCCTCTCGAACCAATTTGCTGATGGCGAAACGCTCGACCTCGATGCCATCATTTACCTGATTGGCGTGCAGGAACTCGGCAAATTCAAGCAGGCTTTCAAAAAAGACGAAAAAGTCAACCTGATGCACATTGCCATCTGCCGTTTGCTGGAGCCTTACGGCTATTACGAATTCGAATTTTTCGACAAAGACGGCTGGCCACATTACAAGGTAAAGGAAGAACTGCCACCGCTTAAGGCAGGCGAACAATCCATCCTGATGAAAGATGCCATCGTGAATTATTTCCTCGAAAGGCAATTAATTGAGTAATTAGTGATTAGTCTATAGTAATTGGCCTTTGTTTAAGGGACTAATTACCAATCACACTTTACTAATCACTAAAAAATACCTAAATTTGCACCTTTACATCAATCCTTATCGGAAAATTGTACAAAGCAGGAAAACATGATAGACAAGATCAAACAACATATCGAAGAAGCCAAGGCCTTCAACACCAAAAACAAGGAAGCGCTCGAACAGTTCCGCATCAAGTATTTAGGAAGCAAGGGCTTGCTCAAAGAACTTTTTACCGAATTCAAGAACATTCCCAACGACCAGAAAAAAGACTTCGGACAGGTCATCAACACCCTGAAAAATGTGGCTGAAGAAAAAGTAAAAGCCATCGCCGAGGAACTCGAAAGCAAGGAAGAGGTAAAAGGCATTTACGGCGACTTGTCGCGCACAGGCGAGCCGATACAAATTGGTTCCCGTCATCCGATATCGATTGTAAAAAACCAGATTATCGACATTTTTTCCACCATCGGTTTCAACGTATCCGAAGGCCCGGAAATTGAAGATGACTGGCACAATTTTACTGCCTTGAACCTGCCCGAATACCATCCGGCGCGTGACATGCAGGACACTTTTTTCATCCAAACCAATCCAGACGTTTTGCTGCGCACGCACACCTCTTCGGTACAGGTGCGTTATATGGAAAACCACAAACCGCCCATCAGAACGATTTCTCCAGGAAGGGTGTTCCGAAACGAAGCGGTTTCAAGCCGTTCACATTGCATTTTCCATCAGGTGGAAGGCTTGTACATCGACAAAGACGTTTCGTTTGCCGACCTGAAACAAACCTTATTGTACTTCACCAAGGAAATGTTCGGAAAGTCAAAAATCCGCCTGCGTCCGTCTTACTTCCCGTTTACCGAGCCTAGTGCTGAGGTAGACATTTACTGGGGGCTCAAAACCGAAACCGATTACCGCATCACCAAAGGTACTGGCTGGTTAGAGATTATGGGTTGCGGGATGGTTGACCCGAACGTACTCAAAAACTGCGGCATCAACCCCAACGAATACAACGGTTTTGCCTTTGGTATGGGCATTGAGCGTATTGCGATGCTGTTGTACCAAATTGGCGACATCCGGATGTTTTATGAAAACGACGTGCGGTTTTTGGAGCAATTTAAATCGTCCATTTAATTTATTAGAAGCTATTTCCGGCTGTCCGTTGTATCTTTTCCTTGCTAAAGGAGCAAGAAAAAGGATGCCACTTCCATCCGGGCTAAGGCGCATCCGGTTAAATTCAAGATTGCCATGAAAAAAGACATCAACATCCCCACAGTAGAAAACGTTTTTCTCGCCGCCATCCAGGAATGGAGCGACGAACTCATGCAGAAAGTATGGTATGTACATTTGGTGAACGATTCTGATTATGACCTTGAAAGTGTCATGGTGGTTTCCAAAGCCTTTGGCATGCTTGAGGGGGAAATGAAGAAAACCTCCTTATTGCGCCATGCGTTTGTGAATATCCCAGCCGTTTCGACCGTCAAAGTCGAATTGCTCGACGACAGCGTATTGCTACTCAACAACGAATTTATGGTGACCTATTTCATCGGAAGCATCTTATACGACAAGAAATTCATTTTCAGGGCGCAATCCATCACACCCGATTATGTCGAGGAAGTGCCTATTTTGTTTGTAGATGGGGTAATAGTAAGGTAAAATCAGTTTCCTGATTGTCTTTTTACTTTGGCTTTCCAGTTGAAATAGCCCAACACAAAAATACCCAACAAAATAAAAATAATGGCCTTGACATAGATGCCCGGATGGGAAAGTTGTGTGGCCAAAGGTTTTTCCTGAAGTTCAAACAGCACGTTGAAAAGGGTCATGAAAACGCCCCAGAAGGTGCCGGTCTTGAATTGGTATTTCCACCTTTCACTCATTTTAATCTAATTTTTCGGTTAATTTTTTGAACACAGCCTTGGCCTCTTTTCCTTCATAAAGAATTTGGTACACCGCATCGATAATCGGTGTTTTGGCCTTGTATTCCTGGTTCAGTTTGTAGGCACTTTTGACGGCATAATACCCTTCGGCGACCATGCTCATTTCCATCATCGCACTTTTGACCGTATAGCCTTTGCCAATCATGTTGCCAAACATCCGGTTGCGCGAAAAAACCGAATAACCCGTTACGAGCAAATCGCCCAGATAGGCCGAATTGTTGATGTTCCGCTTCATTTTGTGTACTTTCCGGATGAACTTTTTCATCTCCCGGATGGCGTTGCTCATGATGACCGACTGGAAGTTGTCGCCATAACCCAAACCATGCGCTATTCCGGCAGCAATGGCATAAATGTTCTTGAGCATGGCGGCATATTCGGTACCGATGATGTCATCTGAAATCTTGGTCTTGATGTAATTGCCAGACAATACCTTGGCTACGACCTTGGCTTTGTCGGCATCGCCACAGGCAATGGTCAGGTAGGAAAGCCTTTCGAGGGCGACTTCCTCTGCGTGACAGGGGCCGGTAATAACCCCGATGTTGTGATACGGAATGTCGTATTTTTTATGGAAATGTTCCCCGACAATCAGGAAGGTTTCCGGAACGATGCCCTTGATGGCCGAAAAAATCACTTTGTCTTTCAGGGAAACGGTCAGTTTTTCGAGCTCGGTGCTCAAAAACGCCGACGGAATGGCGAAAATAAGGTAATCGGCATAGGCCACCGCTTCGTTGATATCGGAAGTCAGTTTGAGTTTGTTGGTGTCAAATTCTACGGAACTTAAATAATTGGGGTTGTGCTTTTGTGACCTGATGTGGTCTATGGCCGATTGGTTGCGCATGTACCAGGCAATTTCGTCTAAGTTGACACACAACATTTTTGCAATGGCTGTGGCCCAGCTTCCGCCGCCGATTACTGCAAATTTAGGATAGGTGTTCATTGTCGTAGTATTTCTGGCCTCAAAAATAGTCTTTTTAATCGTTCTGGCAAGACCAGTAGATGGCAGCCTGGAGGCGGGTTTTCAATTTTAACGTATTTTTATGATTTACAAGGCAATAACACCAAATGTTGGTCGTTATTGATATATGGAATTTGTTAGATTAGTTTCATAACTTGAGTTAGTTAAGATTTGTTTAGGGTTTTGAGAAAGGCGTTCAAAAGTAAGATTTTGAACGCCTTTTGATATTTTACAGCTTATAGCTCTGTTGAAGTCTAAAATTATATATTAAAAATCCGCAGCTTATAATTACAGGAGGTGGAAAGGCGATCAAAAATAAAGTTTTAGTTATATTACATAAGGAATAATAATAGATGTACAGACATCCGATAATCCATACCAGCGACAGTATCACTAAAAATACTCCAATCCAGTTTAACCCTCTCATCAGTCTATCAATAGCAGCATCATTTCCCTTTTTAAATTCGTCCCATAAATTTTCATCTATTCCTGAAACAATCATACCATAGGCCATATAAAAAACCGCAAATAAAAAGAGGCATAACTGCATTGCTATTGAAAACAGCTTTAGGTTTATTGTTAGCGTAAACCATCCTGAAAAGCACATCAAAGTTATGCCCGTAAATGTCAGAATCATTACCAACCCATTTTCCTTATCTCTGTTAACGATTTTCACTTCTTGTAAAAATTGTTATAATCAATTTCTTCCCAAACCTTTTCGGGCAACAGCGGCCTTACATTCTTCTTGTTTTTGAGGCTTTCGCGGATGAAGGTCGATGAAATTTCAACTATGGGTGCGTCAATTTTATGCACGCGGGCTTGTTTTTCAAAAGCAGGATTTGGCGTTTCAGATGAAATGCGCGGATACACGTAAATGTCATGGTGCTCCAGCAGGTACTCATAATTTTTCCACTTGTGCAGCGAATGTAAGTTGTCTTCGCCCATAATCAATGAAAACTCATGCTGCGGGAATTTGTCTTTCAAATGGGCCAATGTATTGACCGTATAATTGGGTTGCGGCAACTTGAATTCGATGTCGGAAGGTTTGATTTTCGGATAATCTTCGGTGGCCAACTGCACCATGTGGTAGCGTTGGCGGTCATCGAGCAGGGTGTTTTTCTGTTTCAGCGGATTGTGCGGCGTAACCACCATCCAGATTTGTTCCAAATCGGAATACTCTGCCATGTGGTTGGCAATAATCAGGTGCCCTACGTGTATGGGGTTGAAGGTTCCGAAATAGAGTCCGATTTTCATTTTATAAGTGATTAGTGAAGAGTAAAGAGTAATTAGTCTTTGAGTTTTCTTGAAAAAGAATTGATCATTTTGGATTCTTCTTCAATTTCATTCAAAATTACAGTTAAGTCTTTTTCCCCAATAATAAATCCTAAATCGTTGGCAATTATAAGTTGTGTCTCAAGTTCGTAAAGTGATCCCCTTGCAATATCCAAAAAGTGACCAAAGGATTTATCAGTGTTTCTGCCGAATCCTTCTGCAATGTTTGAAGGTATGGAAACAGCCGCTCTTTTTAATTGGCTACTCAAAGCATATAGTTCTTCTTTAGGAAAAGAGTCTGTTATAGTATAGACCAAACGAACAATTTTAATGCCTTTTTGCCAAATCAGTAAATCCTTATATGATTTTATTTCTCCCATCCTGCTAATTACTCCTCACTAATCACTCTTTACTGATTCACAAATTCCTTGACCAATTCATACGCTTCCTGCTTCGCGACATCGAGATCATAATTCTTGATGACGGTATCAAATTGCGGCGCCGTGGCGAGTTCGACATGGGCTTTGGCGATGCGCATGTTGATTTTTTCGTCGGTTTCGGTGGAGCGTTCCTTTAAGCGTCGTTTGAGTTCGTCCACACTGGGCGGTTTCACGAAAACGGCCAGCGTTTCCTGCGGGAATTTGTGCTTGATTCTTAATCCGCCGGCCACATCGATATCAAAAATAACGTTTTTGCCTTTGGCCCAAATGCGTTCGACTTCACTTTTCAGGGTGCCGTAAAAATTATCGCGGTACACTTCTTCCCATTCGATAAAATCTTCGGCCTTGATGTGTTTCTTGAAATCGGCGATGGATATAAAATAGTAGTCTTTTCCGTCCACTTCTTCGCCGCGCGGTTCCCGTGTGGCGGCCGAAATGGAAAACTCCAAATTTAAATCGGGCTGTGCCAGCAAATGCCTTACGATAGTGGTTTTTCCGGAGCCGGAAGGGGCAGAAAATACGAGGAGTTTTCCTTTGTTCATTTTGGTTAGTGATTAGTGAATAGTAAAGAGTAATTAGCCAGAAGCCGTTTACAACCGACTAATTACTAATCACCAATTACCAGTTACTTATAAAACATTAAGTACTTGTTCTTTAATTTTTTCCAACTCATCCTTCATCATCACCACCAGTTTCTGCATTTCGGTGTGGTTGGATTTTGAACCCATTGTATTGATTTCGCGGCCCATTTCCTGGGTGATGAAACCGAGTTTACGGCCATTGGCCTCGGTTCCGGCAAGGGTTTCTATAAAATAGTTGAGGTGGTTTTCGAGCCGTACCTTTTCTTCGGTGATGTCATATTTTTCGAGGTAAAAAATCAGTTCGTGCTCAAAACGGTTTTCGTCTACGCTTACCTGAAGATCATCCAGGGCGGTGCGTAAACGCGTTTTTACGGTTTCGATGCGTTCGGCATCATACGACACGGCATTGTTCATGAGCGTCATGATGTTGGCAATGCGGTGCAGGAATTCTTTTTCAAGCGCCACGCCTTCATCTTTCCGGAACTGGCAGATGTTTTCTATGGCTTGGTCAATCACCGTTTGTATCTGTTTCCATTCGTTTTCGTCAATCTCGTCGCGTTCGGTCTTGAGCGCATCGGGCATCCTGACGGCCATCTTCATGAGTTCGGTTTCGTCGGCATTCGGGATAACTGCTTTCATCTGGTTGATGTAGCCTTTGACAATCGGCACGTTGATTTTGGAGGAAGTTTCTTCGCCCGTGATTTCCACATAGAGCGAAAAATCAATTTTTCCGCGTTCGAGGCGTTGTGACAACTGGTTGCGCAGGGTCAGTTCCATTTCCCTGAAAACCGAAGGCATGCGGGTGTTCAGATCCAATCCTTTGCTGTTTAATGATTTTAATTCTACGGTAATTTTTTTGGTCGGCAATTGGAGGGAAGCCTTTCCAAAACCAGTCATTGATTGTATCATCCTGTTGTATTAATTGACTTCAAATATATAAAAAAGTGTTCAGTGTTTGGGCATAAGTATTCCGGAAAGTTATGTGGTATGTTTCTTTTGGGTCACTAAGTAAACGCCGGTAAAAATCAGCACGGCCGAAACCAATTTGACCGGGCTTAACGCATCTTTCTCGAGGTAAATGGCGATGAGCGTGGCAAAAAGCGGTTGCAAATAAATAAAAACGGCCACCGTGGTGGGTTTGAGTTCGCGCATCGAAAGCAAATTGAGCAGGTAGGTCAGGAAGGTCGAAAAAACCACCACAAAACCGATTTTCCACCCAATATCCAACGGAAGCGCACGCCATTCCACAGCCTGAAATTCGTTCCATCCGAAAGGCAGCACCATCAAAAACCCGAAAGTGTAAATCCATTTCACAAACGTAAAGGCGTTGTATTTGTCCATCAGTTTTTTAACGATAATCAGGTAGAACCCATATGAAACGGCATTGATGAAAACGAGTAAATTTCCGAGGCTGGCATGGGGCGCATTGACCATCGATTTGCCGTATAATATCAGGGTGACGGTGCCGGCCAAACCCAAAACAATCCCCACTATTTTTGGTGTTTTCATGCGCTCTTTCATAATGATGGCCGACAGGATCAATACAATAATCGGTGTGGTCACCATCAAAACGGCTCCCATGATGGGTGAGGTATAGCTCAATCCTTTAAAGAACGTCAGCATGTTGAGTGCTACCCCAAAAAAAGCGGCGGCTGCGATGCGCGGGAAATCGGCCAAGGCAATTTTTTCTTTGGGCACAAAAAACGAGACAAGCCAGAACAGCAATACCGAACCGCCCACACGGATGGTGATAAAACCAAAAGGCGCCACGTATTGTGGCATCACGTCTTTGGCAACGGTGAAGGTAATCCCGTAAATGAGCGAGACCAGGGTGGCGGCCAGCAAGGCCCAATTTCTTTTTGACATCAGCTCAGGGCTTTGGTAACTTCCAGGATGTTTTTCTGGCTGTTGCCGATGAAAATTTTTCCGTCAATGATAAAAACCGGACGGCTCAGGAAGGTATAGTGGTGCAGCAGGTATTTTTTGTAATCGGCTTCGGTGAGGTTTTGGTTTTTCAAATCCATCGATTTATAAAGTTGCGCCTTTTTACTGAAAAGTGCTTCATAACTACCCGAAAGTTCGTGCATTTGCTCCAGTTCCTTTTCGGTTATGGGGTTTTGGCGGATGTCATGAAAGGCCAATTTATCAGGATTGGGTAACGATTTGATGATTTTTCGGCAGGTGTCGCACGAAGCCAGGTAGTAGATTTTGTTTTCCATCACGGTTGATTTTCTTCTGGGCAAAAGTACAATTTTGAATCCGGCCTGCGTTAAAATAAATCTAATTTAAAGCACCGCATTGGCCAAGATGGTTTTTCTGACTATTTTTACCAACCCGAAAGCACAAGGCTAAAAAGGGAAAAAATTAAACGATGAGCAGTTTTACGAAACCCATTTCCATCCGGTGGTCTGACCTTGACCCGAATTTTCACATGCGGCACAGTGCCTATTACGATTTTGGAGCCCAACACCGTATCGAGATATTGGCGCAGGGCGGCCTGACCATGGACGTGATGCGCGAACAGCATTTCGGTCCGGTGGCTTTTCGGGAAGAATGTGTGTTCCGTAAAGAAATCCACCTCGATGACGTGATTTTCATCTCCACCAAAATCGGCAAGATGCGGGCCGATGCCTCCCGCTGGACAATAGTACACGAACTTCATGATACGGCAGGAACCATTTACGCCAAAATCAGTATTGACGGGGCCTGGATGGACACCCTGAAAAGGAAATTGGCGACCCCAACCCCAAAAATTGCCGTTGAGGTCATGAATGCCATCCCTAAAACAGACGATTTTATACTACTTTAAACACCAATTATGGAAGCAACCTTCAAAATCTGGGAAACCAACCGAAAAATTTACGCCCGATTTCTCGAAAATTATACTTTGGAACAGCTCAATACCATTCCGCCGGGGTTCAGCAACAACCTGGCTTGGAACCTGGGGCACATCATCGTGGCACAGCAAGGATTGGTATACCGGCTTTCCGGACTGCCGATGAACATTCCGATGGAATTGTATGACACCTATAAAAACGGTTCCAAGCCCACCGGAAATACGACCCAGCAGGAAATTGACGAACTGAAAGTGCTGTTGTTTTCGCTTATGGATCAGACCAAGGAAGACTTCGCGGCAGGTAAATTCACCAGTTACAACGAATATACCACCGGAACGGGTTTCCATCTGGCTACGACCAAAGACGCTTTCGAATTCAACAATTACCACGAGGCAATGCACCTGGGCTTCATGATGAACATCAGGAAATTCATCTGAGAAAATAAAACAAAACCGTATCTTTGAAAAAAATAAATTCCCAATGAAATTCAATACCAAAACCATACACGGTGGGCAACACCACGATCCCAGTACAGGCGCTGTAATGCCACCGGTTTACCAAACTTCTACCTTTGTTCAAAACAGTCCCGGGCAACCTGTAAACCCCGATTACGAATATTCGCGTGCTGCCAACCCAACCCGCACGGCACTCGAAAATGCACTGGCCAGTATCGAAAACGGTACGCGTGGGCTGGCTTTTTCTTCCGGATTGGCCGCTACCGATTGTTTGCTGCGTTCGCTTAAGGCAGGTGATGAAGTCATTGCGATGGACGACTTATATGGTGGAACATACAGAATGTTTACCCGTATTTACAAGGATTCCGGTATCAAATTCCATTTTGTAGACATGAACGACCTGGATAAATTCCAATCGCTCATCAATGAAAATACCAAATTGGTCTGGGTAGAAACACCCACCAACCCCCTCATGAAACTGGCCGATATTGCTGAAATTGCCAAAATCACCAAAGCCAGGAACCTCCTTTTTGCGGTAGACAATACGTTTGCCACACCCTACCTTCAAAAACCATTGGACTTGGGTGCAGACATTGTCATGCATTCAGCCACCAAATACCTGGGCGGACATTCAGACGTAATTGCCGGGGCACTTATCGTAAAAGATGCTGCCTTGGGCGAGCAGTTGCATTTCCAACAGTTTGCCACCGGAGCCACCTTAGGACCCATGGACAGCTTTTTGGTATTGCGCGGCATCAAGACTTTACACTTGCGTGTACAAAGGCATTGTGAGAACGGCATGAAAGTAGCTGAATTTTTGAGCAACCACCCCGAAGTGGCCAAAGTATTTTATCCGGGCCTGCCAGACCATCCGTTCCACGATATTGCAAAAAAGCAAATGAGCGGTTTTGGCGGTATGGTCTCTTTCACGTTCCAATCAGGCAAAAAAGAGGCTGCTATTGCCTTTCTTGAAAAATTAAAGGTGTTCACCTTGGCAGAATCGTTGGGCGGTGTAGAATCTTTGGCCAACCATCCGGCCCTGATGACACACGCTTCCATCCCGGAAGACAAACGCAAGGAAGTCGGTATTACTGATGATTTGGTCCGGTTGAGCGTGGGTGTGGAAGATATCGATGATTTGTTGGCCGATATCGAACAGGCTTTCAGATGATAACAAACAAATAAAAAACCCTCATCTTGAATGAGGGTTTTTTATTTTATCGTACACCAAGGTAATAAATGTAGCCTACATTGAGCCAGACGTTCCAGTCGTTGGCCCTGTTTTCAAGGTAAATTTCAGGGTTTGGGTTGAGTCCGTCCACCCAATTCGAAAAGTAATACTGCCATCTTAAATCAATCATCAAATCAGACAAGTCGTTGAGCTTATAACGCGTTCCGATACTGGAAACGATTGACCAGGTTGTGCCGCCTTTGGTATCAAAAGCGTTGAGGTATTTAACAGGCGTTACGGTAGGCAAACTGCCGAGTCCGGGACCCAATTCGGAATAAGAGGTAGCTTTGTAAAAACAATACTGCCCACCCAAACTGATAAAAGGCCCCCAACTGCCGGGTCTGGCGGTAAAATCACGGATGCTGAAAGGGAAATACTCCAACTGCATCCCGATGTTGGTTACGGCAGTGCTACCCTTCATGGCCCTTAACTGGTTGGCGGTCAATGAGGTTCTTTCGGGCTTCACCCATTCGCCAAAATGTTCCAGGTCGGTTTTATTGTAAGAGATTTCACTACGGAGTTTAAAGTGGTCGTTAAAATAGGTTTCTGGCGTATAACAGTTACATTCGGCTTTGTAGGAAAAATTGAGGTAGTGTATGAGGCCTATACCATAACCGGTGTTCCCGGCGTTGGTCGAAAAATCATGCCTTTCGCCGTAATCCGACTGAAAAGCCACCGGGCCGACAATGACCCCGACTTCATGCGAAAAACCAAATTGCGCACTTACTTTGGTAACCAGTAAAAAGAAAAATAAGATTGGGGCGATATTTTTTCTTGTCATAATGGATGTTATAAATCAATACAATTCTCAACAAATATATAAAAACGGCTGAAACATAAGAAAATAAAATATAAAATTACGTGCAAAAGGCCTTCTCGGTTTTAAATCGGTACAGGCAAACACAGATTATTTAACCTCCTCCTGCAAATCATACAGAAACAAAAAAAAATTACGCCGTTATTGGTATAAAATGTATATTTGTCCGGATTTTATGAAAACGTTTTCTTAAACATTAATATTATATTTTATGTCACAAAGTATCAACACTTTTATTGATGCGGTTGCCAAAAGAAACCCTAACGAACCTGAATTCATGCAAGCCGTTAAGGAAGTAGCCGAAACAGTAATCCCTTTTATCGAAGAGAATAAAAAATACCAGGACAAAATGCTTTTGGAAAGAATGGTGGAGCCTGAAAGGGTAATCATGTTCCGTGTTACCTGGGTAGATGATGCCGGAAATACACAAGTAAACAGGGGTTACCGTATCCAGATGAACTCTGCTATCGGACCTTACAAAGGCGGTATCCGTTTTCACCCTACGGTGAACTTGAGCATCCTTAAATTTTTGGCTTTCGAGCAAACTTTCAAAAACAGCCTTACCACTTTGCCAATGGGCGGAGGAAAAGGAGGTTCTGATTTTGACCCTAAAGGAAAATCAGACAACGAAATCATGAAATTCTGCCAGAGCTTCATGACCGAATTGTCAAAACACATCGGTGCTGATACAGACGTTCCTGCCGGAGACATCGGAGTAGGCGGAAGGGAAGTAGGCTATATGTTCGGACAATACAAAAGGCTAAGAAACGAATTTACCGGGGTTTTGACCGGAAAAGGAATTTCCTTCGGAGGATCATTGATCCGTCCGGAAGCTACAGGTTACGGAGACGTTTATTTCGCACAAAGTATGTTGGCCACCAAAGGCGACAGCTTTGAAGGAAAAACCGTAGTGGTTTCAGGTTCCGGAAACGTAGCACAATATGCCTGCGAAAAAGCAACGCAATTGGGCGGAAAAGTAGTTACCCTTTCTGATTCTGCCGGTTACATCTACGATGCAGACGGAATCGATGCCGAAAAACTGGCCCATGTTATGCAAATCAAAAATGTAGATTACGCCCGTATCTCAGAATACACAAAAAAATATCCAAATGCCAAATACGTTGCCGGAAAACGCCCATGGGAAGTAAAATGCGACGTAGCCCTGCCTTGCGCCACCCAAAACGAGTTGGACGAAGCAGAAGCCAAAGCACTTGTGGCCAACGGTTGTATCTGTGTGGCTGAAGGTGCCAACATGCCTTCTACCCCAGAAGCTGTTGAGGTGTTCCTGAAAGCGAAAATATTGTTCGCCCCAGGAAAAGCATCCAATGCCGGTGGTGTGGCCACTTCAGGATTGGAAATGTCACAAAACTCACTCCGTTTGAGCTGGACTTCTGAAGAAGTAGACGAAAGACTTAAAAGAATCATGCTTGACATCCACGCTTCGTGTGTAAAATACGGAACCGATGCTTCAGGTTATACCGATTACGTAAAAGGAGCCAATATTGCTGGTTTCGTTAAGGTGGCAGACGCCATGTTGGCACAAGGAATCGTATAATCACGACTTTAAAACCATCTGAAATGCCTTCGTTTACGGAGGCATTTTTTTGCCCTTATATTAAATGGCCAATTTTGGCGTTTATAGTATATTTGTGTTTCAAATTATCAACATGATGGTCAAGAAAATAATCCTTTGCCTTTTACTGTTCCCTTTAATTGCAATTGCCCAGAACAACCCGCAATGGCAAGGTTATTTTTCCTACAACCGCATCACTGATTTGTCACAGACAGCCAATGCAATTTTCGCCTCGTCTGAAAATGCGTACTTTTCCAAAGGATTGGTGACCAATGATATTACCACGGTCAATTCGATCAATGGCCTGAAAGCTGACGAGATTACTGCTTTGTACCGAAGCGAAAACTACAACATTACTTTTATAGGCAACAAAAATGGATTGCTTTTATTGGTAAAAAATGACGGTAGCATACTCCAAAAAAGAGGCATTATTGACGAAGTCCCGGTTTCGCCACTCATCAAAAAAATCAATCATTTCATGGAGAACGGAAACAAAATTTACATTTCCTGTGATTATGGGATTTCTGTTTTTGATATGGAAGCCATGGAGTTTGCCAACACCTATTATATGGGGCCGCTGGGGTCTTATGTCGCAGTACAGCAGACGGCCATCAACAATGGGTTTATTTATGCTGCTACCAAAGGAAACCCTGCCGGGAGTGGCATCCGCAAAGCCAATCTTTCCAACCCGTTTTTGGACGATTACACGCAGTGGGTAGATGTTTCCGGCAACGAATGGAATGGCGTCATAAGCTTCGGCAATAACATTTATGCGATAACCAATGCCATAAGTCTGCTTAAATACGACGGCACTACGGCGACCTACCTGACCAACTTTCCGGAAGGTTTGATTGATCTGCGCACCAACGGAAATTATTTTACCATTACCTCTGCGCACCACGTCTATGTTTACAACCAGGCCATACAGGTGGTAGCCCACGTGCAATCCAACCAGGTAGCAGGAACACCGGCCACATTTACCTGCGCCACTATAATTGACGGCAAATTGTATATTGGCACCAACGAGCGGGGTGTGCTTAGTTCGTCACTCACCAATCCTACCAATTTTAATGAGATAAAACCCGACGGGCCCTTTTTGAATTATGTGTTCCGCGTAAGAAAATCATCCAGTGCACTTTGGGCCTTATACGGAAGGTACAGCAGGACTTATAATCCTTTTAACCTTGATCCGCCATATGGTTTATTCCAATATCCCATCAGCAAATACACCTCCGGAAATGGCTGGAGCCTTATTCCTTATGCTGATTTATTGGGAGCGAATTCTTTATCCAGTATTGCCTTTAATCCATCCAACGAGAATGAATTGTATGTGAGTTCGTACCATGAGGGCGTTTTGAAAGTGGTTGCCGATGTGCCCACTACATTGTATACGCCATCCAATACCACGCCAGACGGTTTGCAGGTGGCTCTGGCACCCAATGAAGGCGTCAGGATCAACGGTCCGGTCTATGACAAAAACGGCAACCTTTGGGTAACCAACAATTACGTAAACAAGGCACTGAAAGTCAGGCGGGCCAGTGGTTCCTGGCAGTCGTATGATTTGTCGGCCCTTATACCCGAAACCAATCAGGAAAGTTATGGCATTCTGACGTTAGACAAAAACGGCACCAAATGGCTGCCCAGTTCCAGAAATGGCCTGATTGCCTACAATGACGAACAAAACCGTTCGATGGTTTTCAAGACACAAACCGAAGGCAATCTGCCGGATATTGATGTAAGATGCGTAACCGTAGACAACAGGAACCAGTTGTGGATAGGCACCGCCAAAGGACTCCGTATCATACAAAGTGTTGACCAGATTCTTTCTGAAGATGATGTCCAGACCAGGGCCATTATCATTGAAGAGGAAATCGACGGAGAAGTTTTGGCGCAGGAACTTTTTTACGATCAGTTCATCCTCGATATCACGGTAGATGGGGCCAACAGGAAATGGGTTTCCATAGCCGATTCGGGTGTGTACCTGGTTTCCCCGAACGGACAGGAAACCGTGTACCATTTTACCAAGGAAAATTCCCCCTTGCCCAGCAACAACATCAATGATATCGAAATTGACGGCACCAGTGGTGAAGTTTTCTTTGCCACAGACAAAGGCCTCGTATCCTTCAAAGGAATCGCTACCAAACCCAACGATGACCTGAGCAATGTATATGTGTGGCCCAATCCGGTACGTCCTGAATTTACCGGTACGGTCAAAATCAGCGGCCTCACCGACAAAGCCAATGTAAAAATTGCCGACATCGAAGGCAACCTGGTTTATGAAACCACTTCGGCCGGCGGAACCATTGAATGGGATACTTCTGCCTTTGGTAAATACCGTGTGGCTTCAGGGGTTTACATGATTTTTATCGCCACACAAGACGGCATGGACACCAAGGTCAAAAAAGTAATGATAGTGCGCTGATGCTGGTCAAAACCAAAGCTATTGTCCTGTCGGCACTGAAATACCAGGAAAAAAGCCTGATTGTGAAGTGTTTCACAGAATCGGACGGACTCAAAAGTTATTTCGTTCCGAGTGCGCATTCCACCAGGAAATCAAACCAGAAAATAGCTTATTTCCAACCCCTGACCCTGCTGGAAATTGAAGCCAGCCATAAAAACAAAGGGACGCTTGAACACTTCAGGGAAATCAAACTTTCCGCCGCTTATCAAACCATCCATACCGACATCGTCAAAAGTACCATCGTGATTTTCCTGTCGGAAATGCTCCACCACAGCATCCGCGAAGAAGAGAAGAACCAAGACCTGTTTACCTTTCTCGAAACCGCCCTGCTTTGGCTCGACACGCACCAGCAAACGACCAATTTCCATTTGATTTTATTGCTTCAGGTGACCAAATTTTTGGGTTTTTATCCCGACACCACAGAAAATGACTTACCCTATTTTGAAATGAATGAGGGCATTTTTACCCCATTACACGGCATCAGCTGTCTGTCTGACCATGAAACCCATCTTTTCAGGAAATTGCTCGGCCTCAAATTTGACAGCGAACAAAAAACTTTCTCCGGCAACGAAAGGCAAATCCTGCTCAAAATTATCCTGGACTACTACACCATCCACCTGCATGGGTTTAAAAAACCCAAATCGCTGGAGGTTTTGAAAGCCGTTTTTGCCTAAAAAGCAAAAAAACATTCCCCTTGCTGTAATTTCGGCAAAAGTCCATTCTCTTTTTGCTATTTTCTATTCTCTTTTCCCAAAATTCCTTACTTTCGCAGACTGATTTAAGCATCCGACAAAATGAGTACAAAATTTACTGAATATAAAGGACTTGACCTGCCCACGGTAGCGTCTGAAGTACTTGATTTCTGGAAAAAAAACCACATATTCGAACAAAGCGTCACCTCGCGTGAAGGCAATACCCCATTCGTGTTTTTTGAAGGTCCGCCTTCTGCCAACGGATTGCCGGGCATCCACCACGTGATGGCGCGTGCCATCAAGGATATTTTTTGTCGCTATAAAACCCAGAAAGGCTTCCAGGTTAAACGTAAAGCGGGCTGGGATACCCACGGCCTACCTGTAGAATTAGGTACCGAAGCCGCTTTGGGCATTACCAAAGAAGACATCGGGAAAACCATTTCGGTAGAAGAATACAACGAAGCGTGTAAAAAAACCGTCATGCGCTACACCGACGTCTGGAATGACCTGACCGAAAAAATGGGTTATTGGGTCGATATGGAAGACCCTTACGTTACCTACAAATCCAAATATATGGAAAGCGTGTGGTGGCTCCTCAAACAAATCTATGACAAAGGCCTGATGTACAAAGGCTACACCATACAGCCTTATTCGCCGAAGTCAGGAACCGGCTTGTCTTCGCATGAAGTCAACCAGCCGGGTGCTTACCGCGAAGTGACCGACACCACGATTGTGGCACAGTTTAAAGCGCTAAATGAAACCCTGCCTGCCTTTTTGCAAGGTTTTGGCGACATCCATTTCCTGGCCTGGACAACCACTCCCTGGACATTGCCTTCCAACACCGCTTTGACGGTAGGACCTAAAATTGACTATGTGTTGGTGAAAACCTTCAATCCTTATACTTTTGAACCCATCAAGGTCATTCTGGCCAAAAACCTGGTCGGAAAGCAATTCGGTAAAGGATTTTTCGCCAGTGAAGCTGAAGAAGATTTTGCCAATTTCAAGGCCGGCGACAAAAACATCCCTTTCACGGTTTTAACCGAAGCCAAAGGGAAAGATTTGGTCGGAATCCGGTATGAGCAATTGCTGCCTTATGTGCTTCCGTACCAAAACCCGGAAAACGCCTTCCGCGTGATTTCAGGCGATTTTGTGACGACAGAAGACGGAACCGGAATCGTTCACACTGCGCCGACTTTTGGGGCTGACGATGCCAAAGTAGCCAAGGAAGCCAAGCCCGAAGTACCGCCGATGTTGGTATTGGACGAAAATGAAGTGCCGGTACCGCTCGTCGATTTACAAGGTAAATTCACCTCGCATATGGGCGAATTTGCCGGAAAATATGTTAAAAACGAATATTACGATGCCGGAACCGCACCTGAAAAATCAGTCGATGTGGAAATCGCCATCCGTTTGAAAGAAGAAAACAAGGCCTTCAAGGTCGAAAAATACGTGCACAGTTATCCGCACAGTTGGAGAACTGACGAACCTTTGTTGTATTACCCGCTTGATTCGTGGTTCATCAGGATTACTGAGGTCCGTGACCGGATGTTTGACCTGAACGAAACCATCAACTGGAAGCCCAAAGCCACCGGGGAAGGCCGTTTTGGCAACTGGCTTAAAAATGCCAATGACTGGAATTTATCCCGTTCGCGCTATTGGGGCATCCCTTTGCCAATCTGGCGTACCGAAGACAAAACCGAAGAAATCTGTATAGGTTCGGTAGCCAAATTGTATGCAGAAACCGAAAAAGCAATCGCTGCCGGTTTACAGAAGGAAAACCCTTTCAAAGGCTTTGAAGCCGGAAACATGGACGAATCCAATTATGACCTGGTTGACCTGCACAAAAATGTGGTCGACAACATCATCTTGGTTTCGCCTTCCGGAAAACCGATGACCCGTGAAACCGACCTGATTGACGTTTGGTTTGACAGTGGTTCGATGCCCTATGCCCAGTGGCATTATCCGTTTGAAAACAAAGACAAAATAGACCAGAACAAGGACTTCCCTGCCGATTTTATTGCGGAAGGCGTAGACCAGACCCGCGGTTGGTTTTATACCCTGCACGCTATCGCTACCTTGGTTTTTGACAAGGTCGCCTATAAAAACGTCGTTTCCAATGGTTTGGTGCTCGACAAAAACGGACAGAAAATGTCCAAGCGCCTCGGGAATGCGACCGATCCGTTCGAAACCATCGCCAATCACGGCCCGGATGCGACGCGTTGGTACATGATATCGAATGCCAACCCTTGGGACAACCTGAAGTTTGACATTGAAGGCATTGCTGAGGTAAAAAGGAAGTTTTTCGGGACTTTATACAACACCTATTCGTTCTTTTCCCTCTATGCCAACATTGATGGTTTTACCTATGCTGAAGCCGAAATCCCTTTGGCCGACAGGCCTGAAATCGACCGTTGGATATTGTCTGAGCTCCACACACTCATCAAGGAAGTAGACGGTTTTTATGCCGATTACGAACCGACCAAGGCTGCCCGTGCCATTTCAGATTTTGTACAGGAAAACCTGAGCAACTGGTATGTGCGTTTGTGCCGCAGGAGGTTCTGGAAAGGCGAATACGGCACCGACAAAATTGCGGCATACCAAACCCTTTATACCTGCTTGCTGAATGTGGCCAAATTGTCCGCACCTATTGCGCCATTTTTCATGGATAAATTGTATACTGATTTGGTCAATGCCACCAATAGCGAGCCTTTCAGCAGTGTCCACCTGGCCCAATTCCCGGTTTCGGTTGAAAACTTTGTTGATAAATCGTTGGAAGACAAAATGATGAAAGCCCAGACGGTTTCATCCCTCGTTTTGTCGCTCCGGAAAAAGGAAATGATCAAGGTACGCCAACCCCTGCAAAAGGTTATCATTCCTGTGCTCGACACCAAACAACGTACTGAAATCGAGGCGGTTTCAGACCTCATAAAGGCAGAAGTAAATGTTAAGGAAATTGAGTTACTCGACGATGCTTCAGGCGTATTGGTCAAGCAAATCAAACCCAATTTCAAGACTTTGGGGCCGCGTTTCGGAAAGGATATGGGCTTGATAGCCAAAGAGATACAATCGTTTGCGCCGGAACAGATCAACGAGATGGAAACTAAAGGTACTTTAACGCTTGATATATCAGGAAAAAGTATAATTTTATCATCAGAAGATGTTGAAATAACGTCCCAGGACATCCCCGGATGGCTCGTGGCCAGTGCCAACGGCATTACGGTAGCCCTTGACATTACTTTGACACCCGAACTGAAAAGCGAAGGCATTGCCCGTGAACTGGTCAACAGGATACAAAACATCAGGAAAGACAGTGGTTTTGAAGTGACCGACAAAATCAAGGTAGTACTTCAAAAAAATGAATTGTTGGAAAACGCCGTTTTGGCGAACCTCGATTACATCAAGTCCGAAACGCTGACCGACCAGTTGGAATTTGAGGAAAGCGTGACCGATGGAACCGAAATAGAATTTGACGACATCAAAACAAAAATACTAATATCAAAATAGAGAAAAGATGGTAGAAGAAAAAACAAGATACTCAGACGCCGATTTGGCAGAGTTCAAGGAAATTATATTAAGCAAAATAGAAAAAGCACAGGTCGATCTAGAATTGATCAAAAGTGCCTATATGAATGACTTAAACAACGGAACGGACGATACTTCACCTACGTTCAAGGCTTTCGAGGAAGGCAGCGAAACGATGAGCAAGGAGGCGAATTCGCAATTGGCCATCCGTCAGGAAAAATTCATCCGCGACCTTAAAAATGCCCTTTTCCGTGTAGAAAACAAAACCTATGGCGTGTGCAAAGTGACCGGAAAACTCATCAGCAAGGAAAGGTTGAAAATTGTTCCGCATGCCACGATGAGCATTGAGGCCAAAAACATGCAGCGATAATATTGCTCAAACACTATAATTTACGCTCCTTTTGGAGCGTTTTTTTTAAAATAATACTATTTTTGCACCGCACTTGGGCCCAAGGCTTTACAGAACGCAGTTAAACCACAGAAGATGAAACTCAGGCATTCCGCTTTTTTGATATTCCTCATTTTACTTATTGACCAGTTTTCAAAAGTATATGTAAAGACCAACTTTCAATACGAAGAAGAAGTACCGGTGTTCAGTTGGTTCAAACTGCTTTTTATTGAAAACGAAGGCATGGCCTGGGGTACTGTCATTCCTGGGGAATACGGCAAGCTTATCCTGACCGTCTTCCGGATTTTTGCCGTGTTCGGCATCGGCTACTGGCTCACAGATTCAGTACAGAAAGAGCGTTCCAACTACCTGATTACCGCCATCGCACTGATTTTTGCCGGGGCATTGGGCAACATCATTGACTCAGTTTTTTACGGGGTGGTATTCAACGACAGCCACAACCAACTCGCTACGCTTTTTGCTGATAACCCTTACGGAACCTGGTTTCACGGCAAAGTGGTCGACATGTTTTATTTTCCAATTTGGGAAGGTTACCTGCCCGACTGGCTGCCTATCTGGGGAGGTAAGTACTTCCGGTTTTTCAATGCCATTTTCAACATAGCCGATGTGGCGATTTCCACCGGTGTGGGCATCCTGATTGTGTTCAACAAAAAAGCCTTTACCCTTCCGAAGAACAGCATTTCAAGGGTTTTCCACGACAAATTCGATTAGAATTGATAGATTTTATCAGGGGTCACACAATAATCCAAGCGGATATCTGTGGGTAATATTCCAGGAATTCTATCTTCAGGTTCAAAAAAAGATAATCCTATTTTTAGGGTTTCCGGCCTGCATCCGGCAAGGAAAATATCATAAAAGCCTTTGCCGTAACCCACACGGTGCCCTTTTGGGTCATAGGCGAGCAGCGGCACAAAAACCACATCGATTTGGTCAACAGGTACTTCCAAACCGTTTATGGGTTCAGGTATTCCGTAGGCATTGACCGCCAATTTCGTGTTATCAGTAAGTAAAATGTGTGTCAGCTGACGGGTTTCGAAATCACTCCGCGCCACCACGATTTCCTTGTCTTTTCCGGCCAACACCTGAAGGACAAATTCGGTATCAATTTCCTTGTGTTTGGCGATGGTCAGGAACAGGTGGTAATAGGTGTGCTGCCAGATGTTTAATTCGAGCAGTTTATTGGCGATGGCAAGGCTTTTTTCCTCGATTTCATTTGCTGTGAGGGCCTGCCGGAGTGCTTTGTAGTGTTGCCGTAATGCGGGTTTATCCATAACGTAAAAGTAGCAAAATTGCATTTGTTTTGTGTAGAATTAAGCCTTAAATTTGTTACAATCCAATCTTCCATGAGCCTTCCGTCTTTAGATATCCAGATACAAACCTTGCCCAGCAATCCGGGCGTGTACCAATATTATGACAAAGACGGCAAAATTTTGTACGTCGGAAAGGCCAAGAACCTCAAAAAACGCGTCAGTTCCTATTTCAACAAAGTCCATGACAATGCCAAAACCAATGTCATGGTCAGGAAAATAGTGACCATCAAACACATTGTGGTCGCTTCAGAACAAGATGCTTTGCTGCTCGAAAACAACCTCATAAAAAAGCACCAGCCCCGTTACAACGTATTGCTTCGGGACGATAAAACCTACCCTTGGATCTGCATTAAAAAAGAACCCTTTTCGCGTATTTTTTCAACCCGGAAGATGATTAAGGATGGCTCAGAATATTTTGGGCCTTACACCAGTTTCAAGACGGTGCACACCATCATGGGCCTCATCAAGGAATTGTATCCGTTACGCACCTGCAATTACGACCTGAATGAGGAAAACGTGAAAAACCACAAATACAAGGTCTGTTTGGAGTACCATATTGGCAACTGCAAAGGCCCTTGTGAAGGTCTCGAAAGCTTGGCCCATTACCAGCAGCAGGTGGACGCCATACGACAGATACTCAAAGGCAATTTCAAGGACAGTTTGCGCGATTTCAAAAAACAGATGAACAGCCTGGCTGCCGAAATGAAGTTTGAAGCAGCCCAAAAAATCAAGGAAAAAATCGAGGTGTTGGAAAATTACCAATCGCATTCCACCATCCTGAACCCGAAAATATCCAATATCGACGTGTTTTCGATTGTGGCTGACGAAGCCATGGCCTATGTCAATTTCCTGCAGATTTCGCATGGGGCCATTATCCGTTCGTATACACTCGAACTCCGGAAAAAACTCGACGAAACCAACGAAGAATTACTGGAACTGGCTGTGGTCGAACTCCGCGAACGTTTCCACCTGACTTCCAAGGAAATCATTTTGCCTTTTCCACTCGATTTCGGCGACAACATCAAGGTCACTGTGCCCCAATTGGGCGACAAAAAACAAATACTTGACTTGTCTGAGCGCAATGCCAAGTACTACCGCATGGACCAGCTCAAGCAAATCCAGATAGTCGACCCCGAACGGCATACCAACCGCATCATGGCCCAGATGCAGAAAGACTTAAGGCTGTCTGTCGAACCACGCCACATCGAGTGTTTTGACAACTCAAACATCCAAGGGACCAACCCGGTGTCGGCCTGCGTGGTGTTCAAGGAAGGCAAGCCGTCTAAAAAGGATTACCGTCATTTCAACATCAAATCGGTCGAAGGGCCGAACGATTTTGCCTCGATGGAAGAAGTGGTCTATCGTCGTTACAAACGGCTCTTGGAGGAAGACCAACCCCTGCCGCAACTCATCATCATTGACGGTGGTAAAGGACAGCTTTCGTCGGCCTTGAAGAGTCTGGAAATGTTGGGACTTCGCGGCAAAATTGCCATTATCGGCATCGCCAAACGTTTGGAGGAATTGTTTTACCCAGACGATCCGGTGCCGTTGTACCTAGACAAAAAATCAGAAACACTCAAAATCATCCAACAACTGCGCAACGAGGCACACCGTTTCGGCATTACACACCACCGCGACAAACGCAGCAAATCGGCCCTGAATTCCTCTATGGAAACCATTCCGGGAATTGGAGAAAAAACCATGCTCACGCTCATCAAACACTTCAAAAGTGTCAAAAGATTGAAATTGGCCACAGAAAAAGAAATTTCTGACGTTATTGGTGTATCAAAAGCCAAAAAAATTTCCGACTTTTACAAAAAAGAACCATAATGCACAAACAGCCATCAGCGGGAAACAGCTTTGTTCACAGGATTTTTCCTGTGGTATTGTTCTTCCTGTTGTCCCTTTCTTTTTTTCTTTCTTCATCGGCTTATTCACAAGACAATCCAAAACGCCAAAAAATCGGATTGGTGCTGAGTGGCGGTGGGGCCAAGGGATTTGCCCATATCGGCGTGCTGAAAGTACTGGAGCAGGCCGGCATCAAAATCGATTATATCGGCGGAACCAGCATGGGTGCGGTTGTGGGCGGATTGTATGCGTCTGGGTATAGCGCCAACCAAATTGACTCCATCTTTACCCATACCAATTTTGACGAATTGCTTAGTGACTATATCCCGAGAACTACCAAAAGTTTTTACGAAAAACGCAATGACGAATTGTATGCGCTTTCCCTTCCCTTCAACAAGTTCAGTATCGGCATCCCGATAGCGCTTTCCAAAGGGATGTACAACTATAATTTACTCACTAAACTGACCCATGATGTGCGTCATGTGCGGGATTTCAGCAAACTGCCCATTCCATTTGTCTGTATTGCTACCGACATCGAAAAAGGCCAGGAAGTAGTGTTGAAAGGTGGCTGCCTGCCCCAGGCTTTGGCGGCGAGTTCGGCCTTCCCGACACTTTTTTCGCCAGTCGAAATTGACGGCAAACTGCTTATTGACGGAGGGGTTTCAAACAATTATCCGGTGGAGGAAGTGCGTAAAATGGGTGCTGATTTCATCATTGGTGTGGATGTGCAGGACGACCTGAAAGACCGCAAATCACTTCAGGGTGCTACCAAAATCCTGGTTCAGATTTCCAACCTGCAGATGATTGAAAGCATGAAGGAAAAAGTGACCAAAACCGACATTTACCTGAAGCCCGATATTGACGGTTACAGCGTGATTTCGTTTGACCAGGGCAAGGACATCATCCGTAAAGGGGAAGAAGCTGCTTTTGCTGTATATGAAAAATTGAAACAACTGGGCACGATCGAACCGAACACCACCCAACACAAAAAATGTATTACTGATACGCTTCAAATCAGGAATATCTGGGTCAATGAGGTGAAAGATTATACGGCTTCGTACGTAATAGGAAAATTGAATTTCAAGGAAGGTTCTACCATTACCTATGAAGATTTGAAAAACGGCATCAACAACCTCAATGCGACGCAAAACTTCAGTGCCATTGCTTTTTCATTGGAAGAAAACAACGGCAAGGACGATCTTGTGGTCAACCTGACAGAAAATGCGAACCGTACCTACCTTAAATTCGGGCTGCATTACGATGGACTATACAAAAGTGCCATCTTGGTCAACCTCACCCAAAAGAAATCGCTTTTCCGGAACGATGTGTTGTCATTGGATGTGGGCCTCGGCGACAATTTCAGGTACAACCTCGATTATTATGTAGACAACGGCTTTCATTTCAGTTATGGTTTCAAATCGCGATACAACCAGTTCAACAGGAATGTCCTGACTGATTTCAGTGATGGTAACCTGTTTTCCCAGCTCAACATCAACAGCCTGAATATTGACTTTTCCGATTTTACGAACCAAGCCTATGCCCAGACCATTTTTGTGCAGAAATTCCTGATTGGCGCTGGAGTGGAGCTGAAACATTTGAAGATACGGTCCAAAACCATCGAAAACAACAACCCTGTTTTTGAAAACAGCGATTATGCGAGTGTTTTCGGCTATTTGAAATATGACTCTTACGACAACAAGTACTTCCCTAAAAAAGGCTGGTCTTTCAATGGCGATGTACAGTCTTTCCTGTATTCAACCGATTACACGGAGGAATTCAACCGTTTCACCATCGTGAAATTTGACGCTGGGGTCACCCGTACTTTCTTCAAAAGGCTCAACTTTAAGTTGCAGGCTGAAGCAGGTGCCGCCATTGGTGAACAAAGCGTCCACTTCATGGATTTTGTGTTGGGCGGTTACGGCTATAACACCATTAACAACTTCAAGCATTTTTATGGCTATGATTTTGTGAGTATTGCTGCCGACAGCTACATCAAGACTTTGGCTACCGTCGATGTGGAGTTTTACAAAAAACACCACCTGAATTTTTCGGCCAACTACGCCAATGCCGAAAACAAATTGTTCAGTACAGGCAATTGGCTTTCTGCACCCACTTATACGGGTTATGCAGCCGGCTATGGTTTCGAGACCATATTGGGCCCGATAGAAATCAAATATTCGTGGTCGCCCGAACTGCCAAAAGGCTTTTTTTGGTTCAGTTTTGGCTTTTGGTTTTGATTATTGTTCAACTTTTTTTCCGATATTTGTGTAATGAATCATTGGAATGGATTATTGGGCCACTTAAAATTCCTTATCAAGAGAAATCCTGAATGAGGCAATCCTCTTGGGCAGTAACTACGCAGTAAGCCCAGACTTCGCTTTTTGACTTAAAACAGCCTGTCTTTATCAGGTTATTATCAACAAAACAAAAAGAAAAATGCCAATATATCACAAACTGGGAAATTTTCCGCAAAAGCGGCATATCCTGTTCGAAAAACCCAACGGCGGATTGTACTACGAGCAACTCTTCGGAACTGAAGGCTTCAGCGGACATTCCTCCTTACTATACCACGTGCACCGTCCGACCCAGGTGAAGGAAATTACGAAATCCTACTCGGTCGAACCCAAAATTGCCATCGACAAGAACATCAAATCACTTTTGCTTAAAGGCTTTGAAGTGCAGCCGGCAGCTGACTTCCTCGAAAGCCGCAAAGCGATGCTGCTCAACCGCGACTGCATTATCGGCCTGGCTGCCCCCAAACAATCACTCCGTTCTTATTTCTACAAAAATGCCGATGCCGATGAAATGCTTTTCATCCACAAAGGTTCCGGAAAACTGAGAACCATGATGGGCAACATCGATTTTGAATACGGCGATTACCTGATTATTCCGCGTGGGATGATTTACCAAATTGATTTTGACAGTACAGACAACCGTATTTTTTATGTAGAATCATACACGCCGTTTTATACGCCCAAACGATACAAAAATGAGTCAGGGCAGCACCTCGAGCATGCCCCGTTTTGCGAAAGGGATTTTAAATTGCCAACGGAACTCGAAACCTTTGACGAAAAAGGCGATTTCCTCATTAAGGTGAAAAAAGAAGGTATGATGCATGAAATAATCTATGCCACGCATCCTTTTGACGTCGTAGGCTGGGACGGTTATAACTTCCCGTACGGATTCTCCATCCACAACTTCGAACCGATTACCGGCCGCGTACACCAACCGCCACCGGTACACCAAACTTTTGAAACCGCTGCCTTTGTGGTTTGTTCGTTCTGTCCGCGGTTGTACGATTACCATCCGAAAGCCATTCCGGCACCTTACAACCACAGCAATATCGATTCTGATGAGGTGTTGTATTATGTGGATGGCGATTTCATGAGCCGCAACAACATCGAACAAGGGCATATTACCCTGCATCCGAAAGGCATTCCGCATGGTCCTGCACCAGGCGCCATGGAACGCAGCATCGGCCAAACCGAAACACAGGAACTGGCGGTGATGGTAGATACCTTCAGGCCATTGATGGTGACCGAAGAAGCCATGGCCATCGATGACGGAAAATATTATAAATCCTGGGTAGAATAAAAAACTAAAACAAATGAAGAATAAATTACCAGCCGATCCGGTATCACTTATTTTGGGCATAGTCAGCCTGGTTATCGTCTTTTTCGGATGCTGTTGCGGAATTTTTCCGTTTGTATCCTTAGGACTGTCCATAGGAGGACTTGTCATGGCCAACAAAAGCCTGAAAGAATACTACAGTTTTCCTGAAAATTATCCGCACACCACCAGGAGCAATGTACAGGCCGGAAGAATTGTTTGTATCATCGGAACGGTGGTGAGTTCGCTTTTCATTTTACTTTTTTTAGTCTTTTTCTTCGTTTATGGAAGCCTGATGTCGAAAGAAATTTTTCAGGACATCTATAAAAACAACGGGAAATATACCATTGAAGAAACGACTGAAGACAGCCTTCACGACTACAACAATTACAAAATAACCAAAGAAGGCGACTCCTTATATCTTGATTCGACCAAGGTGGATTCGCTTGAAATAAAATAAACAAATCATGTCAAAAGAAATAAAATCCGTTGAATACGGACTCGAAAAAATATTTGAAGGCGCCCAGGATTTTCTTCCGCTTTTGGGTACCGACTATGTGGAATTTTATGTGGGTAATGCCAAACAGGCAGCCCATTTTTACAAAACCGCTTTTGGTTTTCAGTCGCATGCCTATGCGGGGTTGGAAACCGGTATCCGTGACAAGGCTTCGTATGTGCTGAAGCAGGATAAAATCCGTTTGGTGCTGACGACTGCCTTAAACAGTGATTCGCCCATAGGGGAGCATGTCAAAAAACACGGAGATGGGGTTAAAATAGTAGCGCTTTGGGTAGAAGATGCCCGTTCTGCCTATGAAGAAACCATCAAACGCGGCGCCAGGTCTTTTATGGAACCCACGGTTGAAACCGATGAACAGGGCGAAGTGGTGCGTGCCGGAATTTATACCTATGGCGAAACCGTTCATATGTTTGTGGAACGCAAAAACTACCACGGAGCCTTTCTGCCAGGCTACAAAGAATGGAAATCAGATTACAACCCAACTTCGGTTGGCCTGAAATATATCGACCACATGGTGGGCAATGTGGGCTGGAATGAGATGAACACCTGGGTAAAATGGTATGAAGATGTGATGGGATTCGTTAATTTCCTTTCCTTTGATGACAAACAGATTACCACCGAGTATTCAGCACTGATGTCAAAAGTAATGTCCAACGGAAACGGCCGTATCAAATTCCCGATTAACGAGCCGGCCGAAGGAAAGAAAAAATCACAAATTGAAGAATACCTCGATTTCTACGAAAGTCCGGGTGTGCAGCACATCGCAGTGGCAACTGATGACATCCTGAGCACCGTTGCCCAAATGCGGGAAAGAGGCATTGAGTTCCTGAGTACGCCGCCACAGGCCTATTATGACGCCATTCCGGAACGCTTGAAAGACCACATGTCGAAATTCAAGGAAGACATCAATGAGTTACAGAAACTGGGGATTATGATTGATGCAGATGAGGAAGGTTACCTGTTGCAAATTTTCACCAAACCCTTGGAAGACCGCCCGACCTTGTTCTTTGAAATCATCCAACGGATGGGTGCGAGGGGTTTTGGTGCCGGGAACTTCAAGGCACTTTTTGAATCCATAGAAAGGGAACAAGCTTTGAGGGGAACGCTGTAAAAACGCAAAAAAGGGCACTTGATTTCAAGTGCCCTTTTTTTTTTGAGTAAATTTTTGTGCATTTTGACAATAAAAAATAAATTTTTGTAGGTTTTTTTTTAGATTTGTTAAAACGAACCATAATTAACTATGAAACAATTATTTACAATTCTGCTCGCTTTGTCACTCCATGTTGCCTTTTCCCAACAAAAACTGATTGCTGTAAAGGGCAGTGTGACTGATGCCATTGCTACTACTTTATCGCAAGCCATTGGTCTGGCACAGCCGGGCGACATTATTTACCTGCCTGGTGGTCATTTCGAATTTACCGGAACCATAGACAAACCGGTACACATTATCGGGACAGGTTTTCAGGACGGAATGAACGTGATGGGCAGGACCACCATCAACAACAATCTTAATCTGGGCAGTTTGGCCTCTGGTTCGATTTTCGAAGGTTTTTACCTTACGGGATGGTTTACCCAAACCGGCTACAGTACGATAGTAAATAACCTGGTATTCAAACGGTGTAATTTTGAAGGAATCGGAATTGATTTTTACTCGAGTTACAATGATTGTTCTTTTATCAATTGCGTAGTCAGGGATACCTTGCATTTTGGAGAAGCTTCCACCAGTTTTGGGGTCAACAATACCGTTTCAAATTCTTTTGTGGGGAATATCCATAAGGCGCAACATTCCACGGTTAAAAACTGCATTCTCCAAAGCAAAATTATTTCTTCAGACAATGTCACCATTAAGAATACGGTTTATGGAAGTTCTTTTGACTGTAACTTACACGTTAATTGCAGCAATATAAGGCTGAACAACAACACCATCGCCAGTGGCTGTGTCGAAAATAACGGCCAAGGCATTATTGAATATACCCATACCATAGCGTTTAACAGCATCAGCGAGATTTTTGTGAGTGCAGAAAGTTTTGCCTTCAACCCCACCGCAGATTTTCGCCTTTCACCCACTTCATTGTCACAGCTGGCAGGTGACGATGGCACTGACATTGGTATTTTTGGCGGGAGTTACCCATGGAAAACCGGTTCCCTGCCGCAATTGCCCAACATCGAAAAAAACAACAGTTACCTTGACGTGCCATCCGAAACCTTCAAATTAAATGTGAAAGTTGTACCGCAAACCCATTAAACATGAAAAAGCAGCTTCTTTTGGTGTTTTTTTTCCTTTGTCAACTGGGTTTTTCACAACAAGTAACGCACGTGCAATATTGGTTTGGCGATAATTTTTCAAGCCGGATTTTGCAATCTGTTACGTCCAATACCAATAATGAAATCCAAGCAGACATACCTTTCCCGGATGATATAACCCATTTGTCCGGAGCCATTTTACATTACCGTTTTTTGGACAGTCTCGGCAATTGGAGTGTCATTCATTCCACACAGATGGACACCACTCCAATCAATGGAAACCAATTGACCCAGGTAGAATATTGGTTTGATGAGGATTTTGCCAACCGGATTTTGCAGCCCATTACGACCAGCGGGAACGATGACATCCTTTTGGACATCCCTTATCCGGACAATGGCACCAACCGGGCCGATGCAGTTATACACTACCGTTTTCAGGATGGCGCAGGCAATTGGAGCGCAGTAATTTCCCGGCAAATGAATACACTTTTAAGTCCAGGCAATCAAAACGTGAGTGTAGAATATTGGTTTGATACCGCTTTTGAAAGCAGGATGCTTAGCCCTTTAAATACGGCGTCCGGAAGCCTACAAAACATTGATATCACTTGGCCATCGGAGGCCAAAACCATCAATTACCGTTTTAAGGGAAGTTATAACCAATGGTCAGCCATCCAATCTTCAGCGCTTGACATGATGGAAAACCGTGACAATAAGATAGTGGCTGTCGAATATTGGCAGAATGATGGTTTTGACCTGCGGGAGACCCTCGATATAAGCCAGAACGATACCATTTATTTAGATCAGCGTGATTTGGATGTTGATTTGTCAGCCTGCGAAAAAGGAACACTCCATTTGCGTTACAAAGACCAGATGGGGCGTTGGAGCTGCATCTATCCAGTAAACATAGATTATGTGGGGAACAATCCGGGCGTTACGGTTTTGGTTCATGGGTTCCAGGCATTTGGCGAACAAACCCAATCCCTTTCAGATTTTGAAAAAATGGGAGCCGCAATACTCAATAGGGCCAAAGGTGGTGCCATGTTTAAAAACAATCCGGCAACAGGACAGTGGGAATTGGTAGTCAATATAGGAGACAATTATTATCCGTTGGATTTCAACAAGGAGATAGTTTTAGTATATGATTGGCGGGATTTGTCAAACAACAACACCCTCAATCTTGATTTTGGCGGCAATGGCTATCTTGAGGCTGCAGCCGACAATCTTTTTGCATCATTTATCAATCCTCCTGAAATCCTGGCGGTTACCAAAGAACAAATGTTGAACAAACCCAAACATTTTATTGCCCACAGTCGCGGGAACATTCTGACTTTGCAGTTTTTACACCGGATGGCCACCTATTTTCCCGATGTAACAATAGACCAATTCACCTTGCTCGACCCCCATCCGGCCACTACTTTTGGCGACATGAACGCAAGTTTGCCCTTATCACCCCCCAACCTGCCCTGTGTGTATGGCTCAGCGACCACTTGTGGGTTCAGTACGGGTTGTTACAATGCCGGAGATTCCTATTTAAAAATTCCCTATAATGTAATAAGGGCCGACAATTATTTCAGGAGGGACTCCCAATTTGAAGGCATCACCGATTTGGGGTCCTTTGACGGACTGCCTGTTTACGGATTGGACAACTACAACAGGGAACTCAACAATACCGTGCTTTCCTTTGGTGCCCCTATTTTTGGAGCGGAACATTCTGCAGTGCATTTATGGTATCGCGGAACCATTGATACTACAGAAAACGTAGCCAATCTGACCCTTATTCCGCCCTTGTCATCTGAAGCCGTTACTGCTTATTGGTATGCTAATGGGAGCAACAATATGGCAAACGATTTTTTGCAACAGGAATGCAGGCAGTCTTCGGGTTTTAAACATTCAAGAATAGGTGGCGGACAATTGATTCCTGAGTTGGCAGAAAATAAAAAAGAAAGCAAGTTGGCCATGGACATGAAAATGAGGGACCGTTACGGCCTGTCGGCATTTGAATATCCGCTGGGTGTTTCTCCGCACTCAGTCAATGGCGGTTACTTTGACAACAGCAACGATGCGGGATGGAACAAAAACGGAGGCTTTTCTACAGCGGCCATCACCAATGGAAAGGCACAGCTTACACCCACTACCTCTTTAAAACATAGTTTGATGTACTTTGGGCCACAGTTCCGTTACCTGAAAATGGTGGTGTCTGATGTGAATCCGGCAAGCGGCAATCCGGCCATAGGAGTTACCTTTTTTGACCATACCGATGCCGCATTGTCTTATTTTCCTACCCAGCAAGGATTGGATAGCACACAAACGGAATTTTATTTCCTGATTCCCGAAGCATTGAGGGGTGAAGTAGGGAGTTTCAGGATTGAAACCAACACCGAATTGCAAGTGGACAACATTCAATTGGTGGAAACTACAAGGTCCCTGAGCATTACCCTGAAATTATACCTTGAAGGATATTATGATCCTGGCATCCATCAAATGCGACCGGTGCAAGTGAACCAGGGAATTGGCACTGATACTGCAATTGCAGACCAAATCACAGTTGAATTAATGCATCCGGATACTTTGGTAAACGTAGTCGCCATCGACACCGCACTCCAAACAGACGGTGCTGCTGTCTGCCGTTTTCCTTCGTTGCAGGAAGGTGCTTATTATATTGTCATCAAGCACCGCAATGCCCTACAAACCTGGAGTGCGTTACCGGTATATATTGGTTTGGAAGGCAACACCTATGATTTTTCAACTGCCACTTCCAAAGCCTATGGCGATACTATGGCAACATTGGAAACAGGCGTATACGGGCTGTTTTCCGGAGACATAAACCAAGACGGTTTTATTGATGCCGCAGATTATTCCTTGTGGGAAACAGAGGCCAACCAGTTTTTCTATGGCGTATCGGCAACAGATCTTAACGGTGACGGACTGGCGGATCCTACTGATTACAGTATTTGGGAAAGTAACAACAATGCTTTTATCTATTCATCACATCCATAAATGTAGCAAAAAATGCAAAATCACTAAATTATATTCATTCAATCCCGACATAATGATGATGTTTTTAATAAAAATATGTTAAAGTCGATTTTTTGATAAGAATAATTCAAAAACAAGTGTACCTTTGTGCCAACAAAAACGAAAAGGAGTGGTTTCCTTTAATTTTTATATAAGTTAATCTTAATTTATAGTTTTTTGGTTGGTTAATAGCATAAAAACCCGGTCATTTTTTGACTGGGTTTTTTTGTTTTTATACATTTGGAACAGAAATTGCATTATGATTGGTATTCAACAAAAAAAAACTATGAAAAAAGTAATTATAATAGCAATGATGTTCGCGCTCCTGAGTTTTGATACCCAAAGGGAAGATGCGTTCGGGGTGGGGGAATGGTTCAAGTTCAGGATTCATTATGGCTTCGTGACGGCGGGTTACGCCACACTCGAAGTAAAGGAAGCTGTCCGGAACAATAAAAAAATATTTCATGCCGTAGGCCGCGGCTATACCACCGGTATGTCTAAGCTGTTTTTCAAGGTAGAAGACACCTATGAAAGCTATTTTGACAAATTGACAGGAAAACCTTATCAGTTCGTCAGGAAAATCGATGAAGGGGGCTATACAAAAAACCAGGAAGGCTTTTTTAATCAGGATAAAAATACTATCTTGGTAAAGGATTACAAAAACAAAACCGAAAACACTTTTTCAACACCGGAACAGGTGCAGGACATTGTTTCGACCTTTTATTACCTTCGGAACCACCCCAACATTGACAAACTTAAAGTAGGCGAATCCATTACAGTGGATATGTTTTTTGATGATGAAACTACCAAGTTCAAACTGAAATACATCGGAAATGAAGATTTGGATACCAAATTCGGGGTGGTACCTACCATGATATTCCGTCCATTGGTGCAATCAGGAAGGGTTTTCAAGGAAGAAGAAAGCCTTACTGTCTGGATTTCTGATGACGACAACAAGCTGCCCATCAGGATCAAAGCCAGCCTGGCCGTAGGTTCGCTCAAGGCAGACCTGGAGTCATTTAAAGGATTAAAGAATTCTTTTAAAATTAAAGTAAAATAATGAATGCTGAAACCAACCAACTCTTATCAGAATTAGACCAGAAATTTAAAAAAATAGACCAAAAAACCGAAACCCATTTAGAAGGGTTACTGTGGTCAAAACCAATTACCTACTGGGATTACATCCAGACTGATGCCCTGTTGAACTTACAAACCCAAAGAACCATTTTGCCCGACGAAATGGTTTTTATTATGTACCACCAGGTCAACGAATTGTTGTTCAAGATGATCCTTTGGGAGATGAACCAACTCTGTCACAACCCTAAACCCGAAACGGCTTTTTTTACCAGCAAACTCGATCGTATCAGCCGTTATTTTGACATGCTCACGACCTCTTTTGACATTATGGGCGACGGCATGGAAGTAGAACAGTACATGAAATTCCGCAACACGCTCACCCCCGCCAGTGGTTTCCAGAGCGCACAATACCGTCTGATTGAATTTTGCTCCACCGATCTGATTAACCTGATTGATTACCGTTTCAGGGCCACCATCGACCGCAATACGCCCTACGAACACGCCTTGGAGCATTTGTATTGGCAGGCTGCAGGTAAAGACCATGTAACAGGTAAAAAATCTTACCTGATTATGGAATTCGAAAGAAAATACAAAGGCCTCTTCCTGCGTCACATGGAAGAATACAACACCATCAACGTCTGGCAAAAATTCAAACAATTGCCCGAGGCCGACCAGAAAGATCCGGAACTCGTGGCAGCCATGCGCCATTATGATTATACCGTGAATGTGAAATGGGTAATGGGGCACCTGAACGCCGCCAAAAAATACATTGAAGGCAGCGGCGTAGGCAACGGGGAAGCCACCGGTGGCAGTGATTGGAAAAAATACATGCACCCCAAATACCAAAGACGTATCTTTTTTCCCGAACTTTGGAGTGAAGAAGAATTGAAAAATTGGGGTGAAAACTGTTAATTTGCAAAAACCAATCCGACCGTTTGAAGAAAGCAATCTTACTCATATCGCTGCTGCTCACGCTGTATTCCTGTAAAAAGGCAGAGGAAGAAGTATGGATAGTCGATGCCGAACCGCCTGCCCGGCCTATCGTTGATTACGGCTTGAAGTTTGACGAATTCAATGTGCATTTCGATACCATCGGACGGCAGGACACCTTTGAGAAAATACTCAGTAAGCAGAACCTCAATGGCAAAAAAGCCACCGATATTATTAAGGTGGTACGGGATTCCTTTCCGGTTTCGGTACGCTACAGAAGGCCTTATGTGTGTCTCCGTTCCAAAGACCGTTACAACAAACTGCAATACCTCATTTACCAGCCCGACCGCCTCAATTATTACCTGATTGACCTTACAGATTCTGTCGTCGGATACAAAAAAGCCCGGCCGCTTACTTTCAGGACCAAAACTGTGGCCGGAAAACTTACCGGCTCGCTGACCCAAACCCTGCGCGGCATGAAAATCGAGCCCACGCTCTCCGGCAGGCTGACCAAAATGTATGCCTGGTCGATTGACTTCTTCAAGTCTAAAAAAGGCGACAAATTTGCCATCAGTTTTGTCGAGCGGTACATCAACGATACAGTTTATGACGGCGTAGACAGCATCAGGGCCGCTTATTTTGAATACAAAGGCAAAAAGATATATGCTTTTCCGTTTTCGCAGGATAAGAACGGCAAAAAAGACTATTATGACGAAGAAGGAAAGGCCCTCAAGAATTTCTTCCTGAAAGCCCCGTTGAAATTCGTCAACATTACGTCGAAGTTTTCCAAAAACCGCTTCCATCCGGTACAATTGCGTTGGAAAGCCCACAACGGCACAGATTATGCAGCGCCCACCGGCACCCCCATCATGAGTACGGCAGCAGGTGTAGTCGAACAGGCTGGTTATACTGCCGGAAATGGTAACTTCGTAAAAGTCAAACACGACAAAACCTATTCCACCCAATACCTACACATGTCAAAAATACTGGTGAGGCGTGGTCAACGCATCACCCAAGGACAAATTATCGGAAAGGTAGGAAGTACCGGTTTGGCATCGGGGCCGCATGTATGTTACCGTTTCTGGAAAAATGGCGTGCAGGTCGATGCGCTCAAACTCAAACTGCCCAATTCGCAACCCATGGACAAGAGAAACTTGCCGAGATACCTGAGTTACATGAAACCGCTCAAGAAGGAACTCGACAGCGTGTCTGCCATACAATTCAAATAAACCCAATGGCACTCCAGAAAATAAACCCAACGACAACCAAGGCCTGGAAGCTACTTCAGGAACACCATCAGCAGCTCAGCCAAACCTCCATCAAGGGAATGTTTGACGCCGATGGCCAACGGGCGCGAAAATTCCACCTGCAATGGAACCAATTTTTGTTGGATTATTCCAAAAACCATATCAACCAAGAAACCCTGTCGTTGCTTTTGGAACTGGCAGAAGAAGTGCAACTCAAAGACGCCATCTCTAAATATTTCAGCGGTGACCTGATCAATCAAACCGAAAACAGGGCCGTACTGCACACTGCTTTGCGGTTGCCCGAAAATGCCAGTGTATGGGTGGAGGGGCAAAACATCGTTCCGGAAATACAGGCAGTCAAACAAAAAGTAAAAGCTTTTTCCGGGCAAGTCATCAATGGGGAAAGAAAAGGATTTACCGGTAAACCCTTTACTGATGTTGTCAATGTCGGCATCGGCGGTTCAGATTTGGGTCCGGCCATGGTGGTGGAAGCCTTGCAGTATTACAAAAACCACCTGAACGTCCACTTCATTTCGAATATTGACGGCGACCAAGTCAGCGGACTGCTCGAAAAACTAAAGCCCGAAACCACTCTTTTTGTGGTAGTTTCCAAAACCTTCACTACCCAGGAAACGCTCACCAACGCCGAAACCATAAAAAAATGGTTCCTGAAAAACGCAGACGAAACTGCCATCGGAAAGCATTTTGCGGCGGTTTCTACCAATGTTACAAAAGCCAACGAGTTTGGCATCCTTTCCGAAAATATTTTCCCCATGTGGGATTGGGTAGGCGGCCGTTTTTCGCTTTGGAGTGCCGTGGGATTGTCGATAAGCCTGGGCATTGGTTACGACCATTTTGACGAATTGTTGTCGGGCGCGCGCCAAATGGATGACCATTTCAAAACCGCCCCGTTTGATCAAAACATGCCTGTCATTATGGCTTTGCTTGGTGTTTGGTACAACAACTTTTTTGGGGCGGAAACCGAAGCCATTATCCCGTATTCACAATATTTAAGGCAATTGGCCCCTTACCTGCAACAGGGCATTATGGAAAGCAACGGAAAAAGTATAGGACGTGACGGAAAACCCGTAAACTATCAAACCGGAACCATCATCTGGGGAGAGCCGGGAAGCAATGCCCAGCATGCTTTTTTTCAGTTGATACACCAAGGCACGAAATTGATTCCTTGTGATTTTATTGGTTTTGTACAACCGTTGCACGGCAATACAGAACACCATGACAAACTGATGTCGAATTTCTTTGCTCAAACTGAAGCGTTGCTCAACGGCAAAACGCCTGACCAAGTAAAAGCAGAACTGATGGGTGAAGGCTTGTCTGAAGCGGCTATTGAGGCACTGCTTCCTTTCAAGGTTTTTACCGGAAACAAACCCACCAATACCTTACTGATTGACCAATTGACTCCTGCCACTTTGGGGTCATTGATTGCCCTGTACGAGCATAAAATATTGGTTCAGGGCGTCATCTGGAATATTTTCAGTTATGACCAATGGGGTGTGGAATTGGGCAAGCAGTTGGCCCATTCCATACTGGATGAAATCGAGGCCAATCAGGTCAAACCCCACGACGGTTCTACCTCTTTCCTGCTGGATTATTTCCTGAAAAAGAAAAGCGCCCGATAAAACCCACCTTTCTGAAAAAGCGGTCTTGAAATGAATGCTTTTTTTTCTATATTTGTTAAAATAAAACACCAAAACCATGTATACCTTTATTCAGAAATTCCATTCAGGCTGGGCCTATTTAGTTCTCATACTGCTGCTTGTAGCGGCCCTTAACGCGCTTTTGGGTTATGTTATGAAGAAAGAATTCACGCCCAAAGACCGCATGCTGTCATTGTTTGCGCTGATTGCCGTTCACCTTCAATTGGTGATTGGCCTCATTTTATATTTTGTTTCCCCTTTAGGAAAAGCCAGCTTGGGTCAAATGAAAGATCCTGCCCTGCGTCTTACCTCCCTTGAGCACCCGTTACTCAACCTCATTGCCATTGCCCTGATTACCATTGGTTGGTCCCGCCACAAAAAAGCCGGTACCAGTGAATTGAAATTCAAGGGTATCAGCTTATTTTATGGCCTCGGATTGGTTTTGATATTGATCAGGATTCCTTGGGCTTCTTGGCTGAATTAATCCGGCCCGGATCTATACAAACCTGCCGGAATAAATTGAAAAACATCAGTTAATGCTGTAATCTTACCAACATGCCAAAACCGAAATTATCATTTCTTTATACTCTCCTCTGCGCTTTTCTGATCAGTGGATTTGCTGTTGTTCAGGCACAACAGGAGTCCAAAAAGAAAACCTTCCAGAAAAAGGAAATCAGGAAAGACAAAGAGCCCATCGTCAAGGAACTGCTCGATACGGTCAAAAAAGACAATACCAAATTGGTGCAACGCGAGCCCGTTGTTGATACCTTACTCATTGAAAAGGGCGATTTCAAATGGTATAAAGACCATGCCCACGTGTCGTATTATGCCGATCGGTTTCACGGAAAAAGAACGGCCAGCGGAAAAATTTTCGATATGAACAAAATGACGGCCGCCCACAAAAAACTGCCTTTCGGTACCAAGGTGCGGGTGACCAATGAAGCCAACGGGAAATCTGTGGTTGTGGAAGTCATTGACCGTGGACCTTTCGTCAAAGGTCGGGAAATCGATTTGTCTAAGAAAGCATTCCAGGCCATCTCTTCCGGAAGGGGCGGTTATGTGATTGCCAAAATTGAGGTACTGAAGCAGTAATTACCAGTTTTTGAACGGATTTTGGCTTAAAAAGGCATTGTAATAGTTTTCTTTTCCCGTCACTTCTTCACCGAGCCAGTTCGGCTTATCAAAAGATTCATTTTCTTCAGCCAGTTCGATTTCGGCCATGACCAATCCTTCATTTTCCGCGTGAAAAACATCCACTTCAAAGGTATGCAGGCCTTTGCTTACCAGGTAGCGTGTTTTTTGGATGGTACCTTTTTCGCATAAGGCCAACAGCTGTTTTCCTTCTTCAAGCGGAATTTCCTTTTCCCATTCAAAACGCGTCGTGCCACTTTCATTGCCTATCCCTTTGATGGTCAGGTAACTTTTTTCTCCTTTGATCCGGATTCTTACGTTCCTTTCAGGAGAAGTATTTAAATAGCCTTGGGCAATTTCAAAATGTGCGTGCGATTCGTTCAGGAAATCGTTGGAAACCACCAAAAACTTGCGTTCAATTTCTGTCATCTGAATAGTTGGGTTTTACAAATACCATTTGGTACCAAAAGTACAAATTCTGTTTTTAGTGCAGCCCAATCAAATAAAAACTAAATTTGTATTGTGTCTGACGAAATCAAATACCGCAAGATCATCCATGTGGATATGGATGCTTTTTATGCTTCTGTCGAGCAGATGGACCACCCTGAATTGAAGGGAAAACCATTGGCTGTGGGCGGAAGTGAAGCGCGTGGCGTGGTTTCGGCTGCGAGCTATGAAGCCCGTAAATTTGGTGTGCGCAGTGCGATGAGCGGGGCACAGGCCAAGCGAAACTGTCCGGAACTTATTTTTGTAAAACCACGTTTTGACCGCTACAAGGAAATTTCGAAAAAAATCCGAGCCATTTTCCATGATTATACTGATTTGGTCGAGCCCTTGTCGCTTGATGAGGCTTATCTTGATGTTACCCAAAATAAAAAAGGGAACCCAAGTGCCTCGTTGATTGCCCAGGAAATCCGGAAACGCATTTTTGAGGAAGTCGGGCTGACGGCATCGGCAGGCATTTCTGTCAACAAATTTGTGGCGAAAATTGCCAGTGACTACAACAAACCAAACGGGCAGAAAACCGTCAATCCGGATGAGGTGGTTGACTTCCTTGAAAAACTCGACATCAAGAAGTTTTACGGCATCGGCAAGGTAACAGCCGAACGGATGTACCAACAGGGCATTTTTACGGGCCTGGACCTCAAATCAAAGTCACGGGAATACTTGGAGGAGCATTTCGGAAAAAGCGGCGGTTTTTATTACAATATCGTGCGTGGCATCCACAACAGTGAGGTCAAACCCAACCGCATTGCCAAATCTGTAGCGGCCGAGCACACTTTTTATGAAAACCTGACTTCCGAAATTTTTATGCTCGAACAACTGGAACGCATTGCAGCCGAACTCGAAAGACGTTTGAAAAAACACCAGGTTTCAGGCAAAACGGTGACGCTGAAAATCAAATACAGCGATTTTTCCACCCAAACGAGAAGCAAAACGCTGCCGTATTTCATTTCAGACAAAGGCATTCTTTTTGAAACCGTCAAGGAGTTGCTCTATCAGGAAAAACCCAAAGAATCGGTACGGCTTTTGGGCATTTCGCTCAACAACCTCAATACCGAAATCAAGAAAACGGTCGTGGTACAACTGAAGTTTGATTTTTGATTGCTTTGTCAGGAAATACCATAAAAAAAGCCGCTTTCTGGGTTGAAAACGGCTTTTTAATGTATTTTATGGGATTTAATTCCTGCTCGAAATCTTGGAAAGCAAACGCAAAAATTCTACATACAGCCAAACCAAAGTGACCATAAGGCCCATGGCTCCAAACCATTCCATGTGTTTGGGCAACTGATTGGCGACACCTTTTTCAATCTGGTCAAAATCCAGGAAGAGGTTCAGGGCTGCAATTACAATTACAAACACGCTTATCCCGATGCTCATGAGTGAGTTCCCATAGTGTACGGGCTGGAAACTGGTAAATAAGGTGAGCAGCCAGGAAATCAGGTAAAATGTCGCGATGGCCAACGTAGCCGCTACCACTACCGAACGGAAGGTTTCGGTTACTTTCACGATTTGATATTTGTACAATCCGAAGCAGATCATAAAAGTGACCAAGGTCGCGCCTACTGCCTGCATCACAATGCCTGCATAGGAAGTGAGTTCGAAAATGGCAGAAATCCCACCAAGGAACAAACCTTCAAAAATGGCATAACCCGGCGCGAGGTACCTGGAATATTGTGGTTTAAAAGCAGAAATAAGTACCAAAATCAGGGCCACTACAGCACCACCGATGGTAAGCACCATAGGATTGTATCCGCTGAATGTGAGATACCAGGTGATGCAGGCTGCACCGATAATCATCAACAGCAACAATACACTTTTGTTGATGGTTCCGGATACGGTCATGACATCGTTGTAATCAATAACCTGGGCCTGGTTTTCTGCAGAGACTTCGTAAGTGGCTGCTTTGCTCGTGTTTTGGAACGATTTATTTTTAAAAAACGGATTGTTTGAATTCATGTTTTTTGATTTTAGTTATTCAAATATAAAAAAATTATTCAATTTCTGAAATCCTCATGGTGTTGACCATTCCTTTGTCTACCACAGGCATCGCGGCCAGGTTAATGAGCATGTCGCCTTTTTTTACGAAATCATTTTCCTTGGCAATGCGGTTGATGTCTTCTACGGTATCATCAGTACTCACGAATTTATCGTAGAAAAAAGCGTTCACGCCCCAAAGCAGGTTGAGTTGGGTCAAAATGCGTCTGTTGGAGGTGTAGACCAAAATATGCGCTTTCGGACGCCAGGCAGAAATCTGGAAAGCCGTATAGCCACTGTTGGTGAGGGTTGAAATGGCTTTGGCATGAATTTCATTGGCCATGGTGGCAGCATGGTAACAAATCGATTTGGTGATGAAGCGTTTGGTCCTGACATAAGGTGGGTTTTGTGGCACCTGAATCAATGGGGAATCTTCAACGGCTTCGATAATTTGCGTCATTTTTTCAATGACCTGTACCGGATAATTCCCTACTGAGGTTTCCCCCGAAAGCATCACGGCATCGGCTCCGTCCATGACCGAATTGGCCACATCGTTCACCTCGGCCCTTGTCGGGGTAAGGCTGGTAATCATCGTTTCCATCATTTGCGTGGCCACTATCACCGGGATACGGGCTGTTTTGGCGCGGAGGATGAGTTTCTTCTGGATAAGTGGTACTTCATGCGCCGGGATTTCTACACCCAAATCACCACGGGCTACCATCAACCCATCACAGAAAGCGACGATTTTGTCGATGTTTTCTACGGCTTCGGGCTTTTCGATTTTGGCAATGATGGGTATTTTATGGTCGGAATTCTGGGCAATCAAATCTTGTAATTCTTCCAGGTCGGCCGGTGTCCTTACAAAGGAAAGGGCAATCCAGTCTACTTTTTGTTCGATGGCAAACAGCGCATCCCTGATGTCCTTTTGGGTCAATGCAGGCAAGGATACCTTAGTATTGGGTAGGTTGACCCCTTTTTTTGATTTCAACGGGCCGCCGTAAATGACCTTACAGATGACTTCGGTAGTACCATTGGTTTCCAGTGCTTCAAAGGTGAGTTTTCCGTCGTCAAGCAAAATCCGTTCACCGGGTTTTACATCCTGTGGGAAAGCCGTATAATTCATGTATACACGGTCAGCAGTACCCGGTACGTCTTCGGCAGTCTGGAAGGTGATAAGGTCTCCAGGTGCTACCACAACGTCTTCCTTCATGGTGCCTACCCGGAGTTTTGGGCCTTGGAGGTCGGCCAATATGGCGGTGGTGTATCCGAATTCTTCATTCAATTCCCTGATGATGTCCATGCGTGCCTTGACATCGTCATAATCTGCATGTGAAAAATTGATCCGGAACACATTGACACCGGCATCAATCATGTCTTTTATAATCTCTTTCGTACTGCATGCAGGACCTAATGTGGCTACAATTTTAGTCTTCTTTCTTGTTGACATGTATATTTAAAAAATTAGATTGTTCTTTGATTTCAGGCCGTCCGGATTAATGAAATAAGCTGTCGAAACCCAACGGATTGACTTTACCTGTGTAAGAATTTGAGTGGTGTTGAAATGTTCGTTGCCCGAGTCGATTTTGAGCAGGAAGTTGACTTTCTTGAATTCCGGAAGCAAAAAATCTTTGGTAACGAAGGCATTCTTGCTTTCTGTAAACAGTCCTTGGTTGGCATTGGTCTGTTTAAGTGTAATTTCATTTTCGTTTTCGATGAGGTTCCAGAGCACGTCGTTTTTGACATCTTCGAAAGTAAAGCGCGAAAAAAAAGTGTGGGCTTCCTTGTTCCTGATCTTGATTTCTTCTGGATTTTTACTCAAATTAAGCTGTAGTTTTTGGTTCAAAAAGTAAGCCAGCCTGAAATCTTCGAGGGAAGTATGGATGGCCAGCACCTGAAAATCCAGTTCTTCCACTTCATCGATAAGCAATTTTAGTGTTGCCATTTCAACTTAAAATTAGGTGTAAATATAAGCCTTATAGCCTTTGCAAAAAGAAAAAAAGCATAACATTAACGATATTTTAATTATCGGAATAGTTGGTTTTGCCTGAATTATGCGCCTTTTTTGTTGATTTGTTCCTGGTATAAAAAATAGGCTCTTTTTGAGGCGATTTCCTCTGCTTTCTTTTTGGAGGTCGCACGGGCCTTGGCCACCACCTTGCCGTCAATCGTAAGTTTTACGCCGAAATACTTTTGGGAGTCGTTGCCGTTGTCGTCAAAAATATCATAGTGGAAATTCTTTTTTTCTTTCTGGCACCATTCGATGAGCAAACTTTTATAACTGATGACTTTTCCTTCCAGACGTTCTATATTCACATACGGAATGATGACTTTCCGGTTGATGAAATCTTCACAGCCTTTGTAGCCTTTATCCAGAAAAATTGCGCCAATCAAGGCTTCAAAAATATTGCCATGGATGTTTTCGCCAAAATGGGCTGCCGGCACTTTGCTGTCTACCAATTCAATCAGGTTGAGGTCTTTTCCGAGTTCGTTGAGGTGTTCACGGCTCACAATTTTAGAGCGCATTTTGGTCAGGTAACCTTCATCGCCCAAAGGGGCTTCCTTGTACAGATGGGCTGCTATCACTGAACTCAGCATCGAATCGCCCAAAAATTCGAGGCGTTCATAATTGAGCGGGTTGCCATCAATATCGGTTTTATTTGACGAACGGTGCGTAAATGCCTTTTCATAATACCGGATTTGCAGCGGCTTGAACCCGATTATTTTTTCGACACTTACAAAAAAATTCCCGCCTTCTGCAGGACGGGAATTTCCGGTAAATATTTTTTTAAGTAATCGCATGAAAACTTAGGCTTCTAATTTCTTGAACAACACACAGGCGTTGTGACCACCAAAACCAAAGGTATTGCTCATGGCCACTTTGATGTCTCTTTTTTGGGCTTTGTTCAGGGTCAGGTTCAACGACGGATCGATATTTTCATCTACAACCGTGTGGTTGATGGTAGGAGGCACGATGCCGTGTTTCATGGCCAGGATGGAGGCAATGGCTTCAATAGCGCCGGCAGCTCCCAACAAGTGTCCGGTCATCGATTTGGTCGAATTGATGTTGATGGTCTTGGCATGATCCCCAAATACATGGCTGATGGCCTTGAGTTCGGCTACGTCACCCAGCGGGGTTGAGGTTCCGTGGGTATTGATGTGGTCTACCTGATCTGGCGACATCCCGGCATCGCGCAGGGTGTTTTCCATTACGGCAATCACCCCAATTCCTTCCGGATGTGGTGCGGTCAAATGGTAAGCGTCAGACGACATACCGCCGCCGCCTACTTCACAATAGATTTTGGCACCACGTGCTTTGGCGTGTTCGTATTCTTCCAAAACCAAGGCTCCGGCACCTTCGCCGAGTACAAATCCGTCACGGTTGGCATCAAAAGGTCTTGAGGCAGTTTCCGGACTTTCATTTCGGGTGGATAAGGCCTGCATGGAGTTGAATCCGCCCATTCCGGCAATGGTGACTGCTGCTTCAGAACCGCCCGAGATGATGACGTCACACATGCCCAAACGGATGTAATTGAAGGCGTCAATCAGTGCATTCGCCGAAGAGGCACAGGCAGAAACAGTAGTATAATTAGGGCCCATAAAGCCGTTGCGCATCGAAATGTGGGCAGGGGCAATATCAGCAATCATTTTGGGGATAAAAAACGGGTTGAAACGAGGGGTTCCGTCACCCTGTGCATAGCTGATTACTTCTTCCTGGAAGGTTTCCAGTCCGCCAATCCCGGCGCCCCAGATAACCCCAACACGTTGTTTGTTGACGTTGTCTGCAATTATTCCGGCATCTTTTATGGCTTCTTCACTGGCAGCTACTGCGTATTGTGCAAATTTGTCCATGCGGCGCGATTCTTTGCGATCCATGTAGTTTTCAATGTTGAAATCCTTGATTTCGCAGGCAAATTTGGTTTTGTGTTTTTCGGTGTCGTAATAGGTTATTGGTGCGGCACCGCTTTTGCCATTTACAAGTCCATCCCAATATTCGGCAATGGAATTTCCTATGGGTGTAATGGCTCCAAGACCAGTAACAACAACTCGCTTTAATTGCATATGCTTTATTTTAAAATGGTGTTTAAACAAATAATACCCGTGTTTTCTTTAGGTCGTAAAGCGTAAAGAGACAAGGGTATTTCAATATGGTGTGATTGAAATTCAATCAAAAATAGTCTAAATTTTTAAATAATAAAAACCCGGACAAAATTATTGTGCCCGGGTTCTGTGTTTATTATTTTTTTGCTTCTTCGATGTAAGAAATAGCTTGACCTACTGTGGCAATGTTTTCAGCCTGATCGTCCGGAATTTGGATGTCAAATTCTTTTTCGAACTCCATAATAAGCTCTACAGTGTCTAGTGAATCAGCCCCTAAATCGTTCGTGAAGCTTGCTTCTGTTACCACTTCATTCTCGTCAACGCCTAATTTGTCTACGATAATCGCTTTTACTCTTGATGCAATGTCTGACATAATCTTTAATTTTAAATTTAAATTGTTGGCAAAAATAAAAAACTTTATTTTAAAACCATGTTTT
>CAZXRX010000006.1:0-78364 GCA_964642945.1 uncultured Flavobacterium sp.
TGGTTTTCACGCTCGAAAATGTACTGATTGTACTCACGACCATAGTAGCCCTGGGATGGATTGCCACCCTTATTGCCAGCAGCCGGGTAAGTAAAAAATTGCTCGATTGATTTTAGGCGAACTGATAATTCGCATACACTTCCTCAATTTCATTCAGAACCGCAAACAGCCCTTCCGGATCATCGGTGGTCACCAAACGCTGTTTGTATTCCTTGAACGAAGCCACATTCTTGAAGTAATTGGTATAATGACGGCGCATTTCCACTATGCCCAGACGCTCGCCTTTCCAGTCCATCGACCAGGTCAGGTGGTTGCGGGCCGCTTCCACACGGTCTGTCATGGTAGGAGCCGGTAAATGTTCGCCGGTTTTGAAGTAGTGCTTGATTTCGTTGAAAATCCACGGATAACCAATAGCCGCACGGCCAATCATCATGCCGTCAAGCCCAAACCTGTTTTTGTATTCGAGTGCTTTTTCGGGCGAATCAATATCGCCATTCCCGAAAATCGGCATCGTAATGCGTGGGTTGTTTTTGACCCTTTCGATATGCGTCCAGTCTGAATGGCCTTTGTACATTTGGGCACGGGTACGCGCATGAACAGTCAACGCCTGAACACCAATGTCCTGTAACCTTTCGGCCACTTCGTCTATGTTGATGGAGTTTTCGTCCCAACCCAGTCGGGTTTTCACCGTTACCGGAAGGGTGGTACTCCTGATGACCGCTTTGGTCAGGCGCACCATCAAATCGACATCTTTCAGTACCCCGGCACCAGCGCCTTTACAGACCACTTTTTTGACCGGACAGCCAAAATTGATGTCCACCAAATCAGGGTGCACGGCATCTACAATCTTGGCAGAAAGTGCCATGGCTTCTTCATCGCCACCAAAAATCTGGATGCCTACTGGTCTTTCGTAATCAAAAATGTCCAGTTTCATGCGGCTCTTGATGGCATCGCGGATAAGCCCTTCCGAAGAAATGAATTCCGAATACATCAAATCAGCCCCATGTAGTTTGCAGAGCCTGCGGAACGGCGGATCGCTCACGTCTTCCATCGGCGCCAACAACAGCGGGAAATCTGGTAGTTCTATGTTGCCAATTTTGGGCATCGGTTAAATTTTGGGCAAAATTACAACTTTTTTTTGAGTGCCGGGTTTTTTGCTTTGCCCTATGGAATCCTCTTATCGAAAAAATGAATGGGTTTGCGGCTCATCGGCTGGAAAATCATGACTTCGAGCGCTTCCTTGGTGGAAAATTCGATTTTTGGCGTCACCCGTAATTTGGCCCTGAAATGGTCCTTGATTGCATGCAGGAATTCTTCCGATTGTTCTTTTACGGCCAATTTGATCAGGATTTCATCGGTACCCAATTCGTTGGTCGAAATTTCAATGATGTGGCTTTGGATGTTTTCAAAACCGCTGATGACATCATTCATGGCTGGCGGATATAGTGTAGTGCCTTTGTATTTGATCATTTGTTGCTTCCGCCCGATTACCGGACCAATACGCAGGGTATTCCTTCCGCAGGCACAAGGTGATGTGTGTAATTTCACAATGTCGCCGGTTTTGAAACGCACCAGCGGCATGGCTTCAATGCCTAAAGTGGTAAAAGTGAGTTCACCGGGTTCGCCTTGCTTCACCGGTTGGTTGTGGTCATCAAGCACCTCCACAATGATGAGTTCGGGGTGGTGGTGCCCGCCAACGGCCTGTTCACATTCGGTAAAGGCGGTGCTCATTTCGGTGGAAGCGTAGGTCGAATAGAGTTTAAGGTTCCATTTTTCGGTAATTTTTTTGGCCAGGGTATTCATTTCAAAGTCTTGGTCACGCAACGATTCACCAATACAAATGGCTCCTTTTATCCCGGAATTGTTGTAATCGATGCCGTGTGCTTGGGCATATTCAATCAGTTTGAGCAAAAATGAAGGTACCGTGATCAGGTAATTGGGTTGGTATTTTCTAATGGAATCCCATTGCAGTTCAGGGATTCCTGCACCTACGCGGATGACACCCACCTTCATTTTGCGCAGGCCGAGAAAATAGGCCAAGCCAGCCATGAAACGGCGGTCAATGGTGGTCATGAGTTGAACGATGTCGCCTTCCCTGATGCCCGCACAATCAAACGAAATGGCTTCATTGTAGGCCAAACGGTCGAGGTCTTTGTCGGTCAGCCCAAAAGTGACTGGTTCGCCCAAAGTACCCGAAGTCGTGGCAAAATCTATGATTTTATTCACCGGAACACACCTGAAGTCATCGTTGAACTGCTGTAAATCTTCCTTGGTGGTCACAGGGAGTTTTTGCAGGTCTTCGAGGGTTTTGATCTGGCTGATGTCTATTTGGTTTTCGGCAAAAAGCTTTTGGTAAAAAGGCGATTTTGCAGCCACATAGGCCAGCGTTTCTGACAGTTGCTGTTCCTGGAATGACTTTATTTCTGATGCGGATGCGGTTTCTATTTTTGGAATCATGACAATTTCCGGTTTATTTTTTTCAGCTGCTTTTCAATTTCTTTCCGGGCCGTCAGGGTGGTGATTTCCTTGCTGAGGGCCTTTTCAAATTCGGCTTTGGCTTCGCGGTACCTCCCTTTTTCGTAAAAAGATTGGCCTGCTTTGTAATAAACCAACCAATAATCCGGATTCAAAGATTGGTAATTATTTTTGAAATCAGGCTTTAAATTCAATTTGTTTTTGAGTATATCATCCATCTTACGGTCCTGCACACGGAATTTTTCATAATTTTTATAGGCTTCTGTTTCCAGGAAAGGATCTTTCGGAATGTTCCTGTTTTCCTGCTGTAAAGATTTGTTTGTGGCCAACACCTCTTGATTCCCGAAAATGGCGTTCAGGTCATAACAGACAAATTCGCCCAACTGATAAGGGTTGGCTGACACCCACACCAAGCGTTGTTCGGGTTTGAAAATGATGCCGTGGTGCGCCAACAATTGGTTGAGTGCTTTTTCGTTTCCGTAACCCAAGGGCAAATCGTGCAACCCTTTGGTGTCCCTCAGGATATGGGCAGCAATTTCGGGATTGATTTTGGGGTTCTCTTCAAACAGTTCGGTCATTTTATCAAATCGGTATTGGGAGTGGCTGTTCACAATCTGCTGTTGGTTGCGCTTGCCGTTTTTGAGGTTCTCGCTCTGGAAATGGTTCGAGCAAATCAATTGGTTGTTGCTGTTGGGCACTTCGTAAACCCCGAAATTATCGGGCGACACTTCAATCAATATGGCTTTTTTATCGGCGGCACTGCCTACCATGATCGATTCAGACACAAAAACCTTGCGTTTCCTGGCGATGGCGATGGCTTCGTCAGTAGTTCTGGCATATTGCAGAATTTCGCGCGTCAGGATGGAAATGGGCGTTTTGGCAATCAGCGGGATTTTTGACTTTCCGGCATTGATGGTCACACTCAACCCTTCATTGTTCATCCCCGAGCACACGCCTATCATTCCGGCCCAGGTCATCATCATGAACGGATAACCCTGATCTGGTTTTACAAAGGCCACCACCTTGTCTTTGGCAAAATCATCCCCGGCATAAAAATCAAAATTCCGACCCAAAATGAGGCTGCCGTCTGCAGATTTGTCTCCCCAAGCAGCAAAAGAAGAACAGCCTACCAAGGCCAAGTCCTGCAAAGCATGGCCAATATCGTGTGCGCCGTGCAGGTACAGGCTCCTGAGGTAGCGCGGGGCAATGTGGTCAAAGTCGTGTGAGGTGAATTGCGAAATGCCGTAAATTTCGGTTTTGTATTCTTCGGGCACATTGAGGTACAATTTCCGGTTGTACCATTGCAGGAAAGCGCGCAACAATCTTTGTTTGATGGGAGACGGAACCAGTTCGTCGATTTTGGAGAAAAAAATCCGTTCCTGTTTTTTCAGCAACGAATCGGTAAGGCTTCCCATGGCCAGGCCCCGCTCGAGCGGATCGCCTTTTACATACAATTCCCAGAGCCCTTGCTTGTTTTTGAGGAAAAAACCATTGTCGGTAACATAGTGGGTGGCAGCTACCCTTTTCACTACCGGAACCGCATTGTGGTAACCTTCAAGTATCGGTTGGTGATGTAACGATTTGGAAGTGCCGCAGGAAACCAGTAAGCCTGTAAAAAGCGACAATAGGATAAATAAAAACTGCCTTTTCATGTTACTGTTTTAAAGCGATGCCGCATTGATTTTATTGACCAGGTATTCTTTCCCGACAATTTCAGAACAGGTTACTACGGCGCCGATGGTTACGCCCAATACCCCGTGCATGTTAATGCTCTGGCCGGTCAGGTACAAATTGTCAAGTTTGGTTTTGGGCGCAATGAATGATTTCATCGGATCGTTGGAATCTTTGATGTAGCCATACATATTTCCGTTGGAACCACCTATATAATCGCGGTAAGACAGTGGCGTCGAGGTATGGACAGATTTGATGCAACTCCTGATTCCGGGGAACTTGATTTCGATTTCCTTTAGGAATTTTTCGGCTTTTCGGGCCTTGAATTCTTCATACGATTCACCGCGGTCGTTCTTTTCGGCGGTGGTGTTGAAAGTGTTTTCCCAAGGTTTCAGGTCGTCAAAATGCATGTAGGTAATAAAGGTCATGCCATCGGCCCATTCTTCGTCCTGACCCGAAGCATTCATGGAGGCCATATAAGCTTTCGGCCAGGTGTTTTCATCGTAATCATAGGCATTCCAAACGTCTTTGGCGTTCTTGAAATGATAGTAATTGTGGTTGATGTACTTAAACGTCCCGGGTTTAAAAACCACATAAAGGCTGAAGGCCGAAATGACCCCTTCAAGGCTGTCAATCCGGTTGAAAAAGGCTTTCCGGAATTTGTCCTCACCGACCATTCTCAGGGTGGTTTTGGGTTCTATGTTGGAAATGAAAATGTTGCCATACACTTCCGAACCGTCTTTCATTTTGACCGAAGTGATGCGGTTGTCTTCGGTTTCAAACGAGGTAACTTCCTTGTACTTGTATACTTCGCCAGCGGAATTCTTGAGCTGTTTGATGAGTTGTTTGGTAATCTGGCTGCCTCCGTTGATGCAGCGCCAAGAACTTTGGATGTAAGAGTTTACCGAAAGGGCATGCACATAAAAAGGCGATTTGTCTGCGATTCCGGCATATAAAAAGTTTGATCCGGCGAGTACCTGCTTGAGTTTTTCGTTGTCGGTTACCTCATCGATGCATTGCTTGGCGTTGAGCGCCAAAATGGCGGTATCATATTTGCCTTCCCATCTCAAATTGTAGAGCGGAAACGAATTGCAGATGTCCTGTACTTTTTCGCAGTATTTTTCGATCGCTTCCCTTTCATGCGGAAAATACTTCACCAACTGTGCTATGAAATTGTCATAACCCTGCGCATGCGGAAATTCTTCGTTGGTATCTTCAAAAGAAATGATGTCAAAGCCGTCTTCGTCCATTTTCTTGAGCCTCAGGTCGCCCATGATGCCTAAGTAGGTGAAATATTTATAGAGGTTTTCGCCTGGCCCCAAACCGCCGATGTAATGGATTCCGGTATCGAAAATGGTTTTGTCACGCACAAAAGTCTGGAGGTTGCCGCCGAATTGGTTGTTTTTCTCGAGCACGCAAACACTGTATCCTTCCTTGGCCAGGATAATCGCCGAAACAAGTCCGCCCAGGCCGCTGCCCACAATCACTACATCGTACCGCTCTTTCATCTGCTTTTGTTTAATATCGTTAGGGGGCCTTCGCCGGAAGCGGTGTAACCCAAGGCAAGGAATTTGTCTTTTGACTGCCCATGCCACAAAATAATACAATCAGATAATAAAACCAAATCTTCCGGTGGGCAGTAACTGTTTTCATCAGACACTAAAATGACATCATATCGGGTGGGGCTGTCCAATTCGAGTGTATCGGGGTAAGTGATATTCCGTTTTTTGAGCAGGTAATGGGTTTTGGCCACACTTCTTTTTTCTTCATTACCGATAAACGACACCAGGGTTCTTTGCGATTGTTGTAACGCAAGCAATACATCCAATTGTCCGTAATCATTGGCCAGGTGCAGGATTTTTGCTTTGGCCGGAATAAGGTGGTTTAACTTGTGATACCACACAGCATGGGTTTTGAAATCGGCTTTTACGGCATCGGTCACCACGCTTTCTTTGTAGAGGTAACTGCTCAAAAGATGGTGCCTGAAATAATCCGGGCCTTCATCAGCCTCACGGAGTTGGGCGTATTGTTCGCGAAAATAGCGGTTGATTTTTTTGGTTTTTTCGGTGTAATTTTCCCCATATGAAGCATCATCAGGTGCTATCCTTTCCAAAATTTCTACCGTTGTGGCAGAATGGTACAGCATAAAATCGCCTTTGGGGGAGGCTTCCGAATACCCGCGGATGACGACAGGAACAATATCCAACCGGAATTCTTCCGCCAGGAAAAAGGCCCCTTTGTGGAAGCGCTTTACCGAATTGTCTACAGACCGCGTGCCTTCTGGGAAGACCATCAACGAAAATCCCTGTTTCACTTTTTCGCGCAGGTGCTCCACCCCATTGTCAATTCCGTTCGATACCGGATAAAAACCTGCCAGACGCACGCCACGACCGAAAATAGGGGAATTGTATACCCAGTCACTTACCAGGAAAACGATTTTAGGGCTTAACATCCCCACCGCCAAAATGTCGAGAAAAGAAGTATGGTTCGCAATGATGATGGCCGGTTTGTCGAATTTTTCGTTTGGTTCGTTGGTGATTTTCCGCCTGATGGCAGGGTAACTGATCAACACCGAATGCATGAATTTGGACATCACATAATGGAAAACCTGTAATTTTTTCTGTTTGGGTGCCGGAAAAACCTTGATGAAAGTCCATCCTAAAAGCGAGAGGATAAAACCTCCCAGGCCATAGTAGGCAAACGAAAGTGCCGAATGCAAAAAGCGGTTGAGGGTAAAGGGCGGATTGCCTTTTTTGACATTCCACACAAAAAAACCAAAAACCAAAGGTTGTATGGTGTAAGTGGTAAGCAGGGCTGAAAATATCCCAATTACCGTAATCAGGGCTATCGACTGCAAAGCCGGATGGCCAGCAAAAACCAGGACGCCGGTGCCCAAAATGGTCGTGGCAACCGACAGCAAAATAGACGTGCGGTAGGTGGGCAATTCGGGCTTTCCGTAGGTGAATTCCTTCTGCAGGGCCGTGGTCATGAAAATGCTGTAATCAACCCCAACCCCAAATATGAGGGTACAGACGATGATGTTGATGACATTGAACTGCAAGCCGAAAATACCCATGATGCCGGTGGTGAGAATCCAGCTGATGACTATCGGAACAATGCTCACAATGACCAGTTCGATTCTTCGGAAAGACAAAAACAGGATGAGCACGATGGCCAAAAAAGAATAATTGATGAGCTTCCGGAAGTTGTCTTTCAAGGTCCCCAAAAAGGTTTCGTTGGTTTGCTGACGGTCTACCACTACAAGGCTGGGTTGTTTTTCGATGGTTTTTACAAAACTGTCCCGTTGGTCTGGGGTTACTTTGACCAAAGTCGAAATGGTATGGAAACCGTTTTTTTCCGACACAAATTCATCGACAAAAAACGCTGCGACCTTTTGATAATCGGCTATCGAAATGGTTGGGTTCTTTTGTTTTAAACGGTCGTAAAACCCTTGAAAAGTATTGGCCCTGAACCCGTAAGCATTGCCTTCACTCACCAATAAAACCTGTAATTTAGATTTGTTTGCTGCATTCCAGAAAGCATTCCATTGGTCAATTTTTTGCTGTTGCTGTTCCTTGGAAAAAACCAAGCCGCCCACCGAACTGAAATTGACAATTTTGTGGTCATGCTTCAACTGGTTGAGCGTATTAAAAAGCGTCCCGTTATGGGCCAGAACAGTTTCATAATCATCCCCATAAGAGGCCAGGTAAATCGATTTGGTATCGCCATCGGTAATTTTTTCGAGTTCCCGTTCGGTTTGCTTCATTTCAGGTGAAACAAAATTGAGTGCCGCCAGATCGTTGTTGAAGGTCGCCTTGGAATAGGTAAAACAGCAAACCACAAAAACCGACAGTATCGCCGCCACCAGGAATTTGTTTTTGTGGAAGGCATAACCCGAAATTTTGTCAATAACCGTAGTGCCTTCGGTAAAAATTTTTATTTTCTTTCCGGAAGCGGAAGGCGCAAATTTATACAACAATGGAATCAGCACCAGTGAAAAAATACTGGTCGAAACCACACTCAAGGCCGCAAAAATGGCCAAATCCTGCAAGGCTTCCGATTTGACAAAAAACAGGCACAAAAAAGTGATGGAAGTGGTCACACCGCACAAAAGCAGCGGTTTGGAGATGTCTTTGTAGAGCAACTTAATGTCTTTGTTGTTGCGCAGGTGGGTCAATACATAGATGGAATAATCGGTGGTTTCGCCGAGCAAAATCGAACTGATACCCAACGAAATGGCCGAAATACTGCCTTTGGCAAAATACAAAATCGCCAAGGCAAAAGCCGCACCAAACAAGGAAGGGATGAAAATAATGACCGGCGAGGAAATGTTGCGGTAAAAGAAAACCAAAAGCAGCACCAAACTGATGACCGCAAATACAGATGTCCATTGGATGTCGGCCTTTATTTGGGTGGCATTACCCACTGCCACCGGTGTCGCGCCAAAATAGCTGAGTGATGCTTTCCCTTTGAATTGGGTGTTGATTTTCTGTTTCAGTTGCTCCAGTTTTTCAATAAAAAGGGTGTTTTTATCGGTTTCGTTGGTAGGCAATTTCGGTGTCAGGAACAGCAACAGGTGTTTTTTGTTTTTGGTAACCACAAAGCCGTCCTGCAGCTCAAAATCATCGCCAATGCTGAGCTGTTGCATCTTTTTGAGGGCGATGAACGAAATACCCATCGGATCTTTCAGGATGAAATCGCGCGACACCATGCCGGTGGGCGACACCAACGATTTGTAATCGGCTTCGACTATTTTGGCAATGCTGTCTGGGTTGATTTTGTTCCCAATGACCTGATAATCGTTATCATCCAGGAACAGAGGCAGGTTTTGGTAGACAAAATCAAAGGTTTGCTGGAGGTTTTGTTCATCGAGCCTTCCCTGTATTTTCCCTACATATTCTTTTGCTTCGGCATCGAGCCCGGTCAAAAAAAGTTGGGCAGCCTGCGTCAAATCATCAGGCGAGCCATTTTTCCCGGCACTGATTTTTATGGTGATTTTATCGGCAAAATTGAGTTGTTTGAGCACCTTTGCCGTGGTGTTGGTTTTATCGTTCGACGGAATGAGCCGTGTAATGTCTTCACTGAATTGCAGCCGCAGCGCAAAAAAACCAAGCAATAGCAACAACGCCACAAAGAGTATAAAAGAAATGAACTTCCTTTTATTCAGGTAGGTATAAATGGCGGTGAAGAAATGGTGCATTCCTATTTTTTATTTTTAAAAGTAGTAAAAAATAACAATACAAGGTAGGCAACCGTGCCAAAAATAAGCGCACTTAAACCCGCGAGCACAAAACTTCCGATAAGGTACTGTTGCAGGTGCGTTTTTACATCGGCCAAGCTGAGAGACCTAATGGATAAAATCGGCGCCTCATCGGCTACAAAATAACTGCCCAGCTGTAACGAACCGTAGATGATAAAAGGGATGAACGGCGGAATGCTCACATTCGAAAAGGCAAACGAAATGACCTTGTTGAGCCGCAACAAAACAGCCAACCCCAACACGATAACCGTTTGGAAACCCCAAAAAGGCGAAATCCCGACAAAAACCCCAAGGGCAATCGAAGCCGCTTTTTTGAAGTTACTGTCGTCACTGTGCAGGATGTTTTCCCGCAGGAATTTCTTCAGCCCTTTTCTTTTGAAACTAAAAAAAAAATCCCGCGGTTTGATGTACAGCAAGGTAATGAGCACCAAAACCGTGTTGAGGATGCTGATGCGTGTAAAATCTTTGAACGGACGGAAATGCGACACCCTTTCGTCAGGGTCATACAATACCTGTACCGGAATGTTCTTTACCGGAATGCCTTTCCAGGCCGAACGCACAATGACTTCAATCTCAAATTCAAATTTGTTGGTAAAATAGCGCTTCGGGATGAGTTGCAAAGGATACAAACGGTAGCCCGATTGGGTGTCCTGAAGCCTAATCCCGGTTTCGAACCAAAACCAGAAGTTGGAAAACTTATTGCCGAAACTGCTCTTTTTGGGCACATCGTCATGGGTCATGTTGCGGCTTCCGATAAGCAAGGTATTGGGTTCCTTTTCAATGGCTTCAATAAAGGTCGGAAGGTCAGAAGCGAAATGCTGCCCGTCTGAATCAATGGTGACGGCATACCGGAACTGCATTTCGAGCGCTTTTTTGAAACCATTGCGCAGCGCAACCCCTTTACCGGAATTTTCGGCATGGGTTATGTGAATGAGCTGTGGGTAATTCTTGAGTATGGCTGCCGTCGAATCAGTCGAACCATCGTTGACCACAATAATTTTGGTGGTGTAAGGCAAGAGCGAATCGAGTACGCGGGCAAGCGTTTTTTCGTTGTTGTAGGTGGGCACAATAACGCAAAGGTTGAGCGAATTGATTTTTTCAATGTCAAAGGGCTGCGTCATGGGCGGAGGTTATGATTTTATGGCCTGCTTTTCCTGGGCAGAAAAACTTTTGGCTGTGGCCATGAAGTTTTTGATATAGTCCCGCAAAGCTTCCGGTTGTTCCTTGTAATGCTGGAGGATAAAGGCTTTGTCTTGTGCGATGTTCTTTTTGTAACCCACTATGGCCGGTACATTTTCCTGAATGCTCAAACGCACCATCCGGATTTCGATGTTGTTGGGTTCGGCGGTAATGGCGAGTTCAATGAGCTTTGCCCCTTCCTTCATCCTACTTATTTTCTCGGAGATTTTCTTCTTGAATTTGGAGGTCATCGCCAATGATGCCCCTTTGTAAGCAACGAGTGTTTTGTCATCATTGGTGTCAATTCCGGCCATTTTTGCGGCAAATTCATTGGCGGAACTTTCGGTTGCGGCGGCTGTAGGATAGGCCTTCCTGATTTCGGAAAGGGTCGGATTTCCAAGAAAAACCACAAGCCATACAAGGGAAAAAAATGTTTTCATAGCATAATATTTATTTCCTTAAAGGTCTTAAACCATACCGCTGGGCCGATTATACAATTATACTATTTTTTTATAAACGCTTCCGAGTTTCAGGGCGACTGTTTCCCCAAAGTAAGTGGTGTTTTTTACTTTCACCGTTCCTTCATCGGTAGTAGTGATGTTCAGTTCGAGTTTGAGTTCCGGTGTCACAAAAGGGTTGATAAGTGCCATGAACTTCACGTTGGAAAGGCTTTGCATCACCAAATTACACTGGGTAATCTGTGCGGTCAGTTCCTTGATGATCTGCATCATGCAAACGCCCGGCATGATTGGATTTCCGGGGAAATGTCCTGTAAATACCTCATGGTTTTCATTGACCCTAATCACTACGCTGTAATTGTTCTCGTCTTTTTGGTCAATGGCGTTTACGGTATAAAAGTCTTTTAACAGCATGGTCTTTATTTTAAATCAAATGTGTAATTGGCCCCAAGGCTGAAAACCACGTTGGCATGGTTTCCGTCAGAATAATCCAATACCGGTATAAATCCTTTTTTTATCCTTGCTTCCACACCAAATTTTTTGGTAAAATTATAGCCTGCACCAAGAAAAAAAGCCAAATCTACTTCGCTATCTGTATTGAAATCACTGTCAACCTGAAAATCAATGGTAGGGCCGGCATGTATATTGAATTTGTCGGTAAGCGTGAATTTGTTTGCCAAAGCAATAGACAGGTAAGAAACATTTAATGTTTTGTCTATTCCGTAGTCATTATTTTTGTACACAGTCCCTTGTCTGCTATAATTTACTTCCGGTTGCAGCGTATAATATTTCGTTAACTTTATGGTTCCGACAACACCAAAATAAAAATCGGTTTTAGAAGAAAAATCCCGGTCATTTCCTGTTGTCCCTTCGTCAAAATAATCATAATCTCCTTTGGTAAAATGCGAAAAATTAAGCCCTGCCCTGATTCCGGGTTTGAACGTTACCTGTGCCTGGGTAGCAGCAAAAAAGCCCAATAGGACGATAATCAAAATCTTTTTCATGGTTTATTTTTCTTTGAAATACGACAATACCATCTGCAGTTTTATGTTTGTATGTTGAACGGTAATCGTTTCGGCAAAAATATTATTTTCTGATGTAAAACGTATTGTTATTTGTTCTTTTGTTTTGGTGGTGCGTGTAATTTGGTACAATTTATTATCGGCTGACGCAAGGTAAAGATAATTAAAGTGGTTGCCGTCGTTGTTTTGATACACCCTGGAGGTCGTTTTGGCAAATTGGCCGTCCACCTTGAAATCGGTCTGCAACAACAACCTGAAATCAGTCTTCAAGGTATTGATTAACATTTTCCGGTTCAGCTCCTCCACTATCGAATTGACCTTGAAGTCTGTGGGGGAAATTTCAAAATCGAGCAGTTTGTTCCCGAATTCCGTCGTAAAAACCACACGGTGGGTGGTGGCATTGATTTTTTTGGCAATGAAAATGCCCGTCAATTCGTGGCCATACGCATTGATGTTCGCCTTGTAGACGTAATCGGTTTGGTCATCTGCAAAATACGGATTCCGGACGGTCGCTTTTTCAGCGACAATCGGCGTGTAGTCTTTTACGGCCTGGTGTGTCGCACAGGAAACCACAAAAACAGCAGTACATAAACTACAAAGTAAAGACCGAACTGTCGATTTTCGCATTTAAAGTCTTGTTTTTAAGTACAATCCGGGTAAAATCATCTGAAGATTCTATCAGTTTTACCTGGATTACGGTGTGGTCGTCCTTGTCAAAAGTCAGTTCAATCTGTTTGATATATTTTTTCATGGCCGCATCTTTCGGGACCAAACGGGTAATGTCGTTGCTTTTTGTCCTGAAAAATCCGATTGTGAATTCCTTGTCGTCAAACATGTTGCCACTCACGCTGCCCACAATCAGTTTGTTGATTTTTCCGAAAATTTTGCTGTTGCCGATGTCGGTGCTGCTCTTCTTGCCTTCATCGTCTATCAGGATTTTCCCGTTTTTGAAGATGATGGCATAATTATACGGTTTTTTGTACTGCCATTTGAGTGTATTGGGTTCGGCAAAATACATTTTCCCGGAGGTTTCGATGTCTTTCGACAGGAAATCCATGTGTTTGTATTGTACAAAATCAGTCGTGATGGTCGTGATTTTTTTGGCTACGGCATTGACCGATTGCTTGAATGCGGCCACCTCGCTGTCAGACATTTTCTGTTCCTGGGCCAGGGTTCGGTTGCCCACAAGGCACAAAACGGCCAGTAAAATATAAGTTTTAATCTTCATAGGCTTTCAAGTGGAGCAATTCCTCAAGTGAAACTGCTTCGTATTGATTTGCCTGCAAAAATAACAATAACTGTTCCAAAACCCTAACAGTTGTTTCAGAAGTATCGTGCAAAAGGATGACCGCGCCCGGTGCTATCCGTTTTTCAATGCGTTGGTAAATGGCTTTTTCGTTTTTAGTTATGCCATCCATCGACCTTACATTCCAGCCAATGACCAAGTGCCCGGTCACTTCCAAGGCCCTGCGGATCGAAGGATTGGTCACCCCATAAGGCGGACGGAAAAAGGCCGGTTTTCTGCCAATGATTTTTTCGATAATGGTGTCGGTTTGCTGCAATTCTGAAACCAGTTTTTCCTTGCGGTAAAAATCAAAAAAATGCGAATGCGAATAGCTGTGGTTGGCTATGATGTGCCCCTCCTCAAAAGTCTGTTTGACGATTTCCGGATGTTTTTCAATGTTTTTCCCGATACAGAAAAAGGCCGCCTTGGCGTTGTATTGTTTAAGAAGTGCGAGGATTTGCGGGGTGATGGGATTCGGGCCGTCGTCAAAGGTAAGCGCAATTTTTTTCTGCTTTTCGGACGGGTTGCTGCAATAGGCCGTAACATGGAAATTGAGCTGGATGAACGACGAGCCAATCAGCAAAAATACAAACCGGATTCCCAACAACACCAAAAAATACCACCATTTTATGGTGACAAACAGGGCAGCAACCAGCATCAGGAAAACAAACGCCAAAAAAAGCACGTTTATTTTCTTGTGGTTCAACATGCCGAAATCAGGGTAAAACTGTGGTCAAGTCCTTTGTATTGGTTGTACAACAGGATGGTTTTATAGGAAGGTTTCTCAAGGGTATTGACTTTGAGCACTTCAGGGATTTGCTGGGTTTTGATGATTTTGGAACCCACCCACAGCCCAAAGGCCGAAGCCGTATTGTATTCGCCGCTAAGGTGTTTGTAATACAGTTGCGGCGTGTTGGTGAACAGCTTTTCGGAAAGGTTTTGGTAATAGGCGTCAAAATGCACATCACCGTTGTGGCCCAAAATGACCGCATCCAAATCAGACACCGTAAGGTTGTTGGCTTTGAGAAAATCAAGCAGTTTGCTTTCCGCTTCATCAACAGACAGTTGGTTGACCATATCGACGTCGGTAATTTCAGCATAAGTGGTGGCTGATTTTTTGCTTTCCAACACAAAAAAAGTAGCGCCTTCACTGTAAACGGCACCGCTGGTTTTGGAATGTAACACCGAAAATGGCGCGTCAGTTTCTTTTTTGATAAAGCCCGAAAGTTGGAACAATTGGGCCGTATAATCACTCATTTCGTCAATTCCGCCAATCAAAATCGTCGAAGCTTCTCCGGTTTCCAACTGCATTTTGGCATCAAGAACGGCCGATTCAAAAGAAACCGCAGCATTCACATAGGTAAAATTATAGGCTTTGCACTGCATGCCCAAAGCGATTTGGGAACCTACCGTATTGTGGGTTGACTGGATGAACGAGGTAGGTGTCAGGAACTCTTCGTTGTTGTCGATGAGCGCTTTCAGGAATTTATCGGAATCCTCGATACAGCCCATCCCGGTTCCGGTGATGATCGCATCTGGGTTTTCAACTCCGGCTTCCTTCATCGCCAAAGCCGAAGCCACGATGCCATTTTTTACCCCTTTGGCCATCCGGCGGATCATCGCAGGGGAAATGTAGTCTTTATAAGGAGGTGCCACCACAGGCAAAACGTTGTCCGTTTCATTCACCACTGCTGCTTCCAGAAAAACGGTGTCGAATGTTTGCTGTGCCGAAATGCAGCCGGTGCCATTGATGTATACCTTTCTCATGTATTTCTTGAAAAAATTACGGTCGAACAATTGCCGCCAAAACCAAAGGAATTAGACAACACATGGTCGATATTTTTGTGTTTTAAAGTCGTTTGCGGCACCAAATCAAATTCGGCCATGGGCGTATTGAAATTCAGGTTCGGGAACACCACATTGTGCTGGATGGCCAATACGCTGAACACGGCTTCAATCGCCGCCGCCGCCGCCAAGGTATGTCCGGTGAACGGTTTGGTGGAACTGAAATCGGGCACCTTGTTTTCGCCATAAATCCTGATGAGGGCACGGCCTTCAGACAAGTCGTTATTGGGCGTTGCGGTGCCGTGTACGTTGATGTAATCTATTTGTTGGGGTTGGAGGCCAGACACTTCGAATGCTTTTTCCATGGCCAGGAAGGCCCCGTCGCCATTTTCGGAAGAAGCCGTCTGGTGAAAGGCATCGTTGGCATTGCCATAACCCGTGACCCTGGCGAGTACCGGCTTGTTTTGTTTGGCGACCAGTTCATCCGATTCCAAAACCAAAAAAGCGGCTGCTTCGCCCAAGTTCAATCCTTTCCTGTCGTTGTCAAACGGCGTATTGTAACTGTCAGACAGTATCATCAGGGTTTTGAAACCGTTGATGGTAAATTTGGCCAAGGCATCGGTTCCGCCGACTATCACTCGGTCGAGTTTGCCCGACTGGATGAGGCGCGCGCCAAACATTATGGAGTTGGCAGCAGACGAACAGGCTGTACTGATGGTGGTCACCAAGCCGTTCAAACCCAATTCATCGGCTATTTTCTGGGCCACATCACCCCCATCATGGGCGGCGATGTATTTGACTACTTCAGGGTTTTCGAAATAATCGTAATAGTATTTTTCGGTCATGTCCATCCCGCCAACGCTGGAAGCAGAAATGAGTCCGGTTTTGTATTGGTTGATGTCGGTGATTCCGGCATTTTTAACTGCCTGTTTGGCCGCAATGGCTCCAATCATGGCTGTTCTGGAGAAATTGTTGTCTGGAGAAAGACCGAGTTCATCCGCCAGTTCTTCGTTGGATTTCTTGATTTCCCCCACTTTCATCACATTTTTATGAACGGTGGCTATGTTGTCAATCGTAGTGATGGCCTTTTCGCCACTGATAAGCGCGTTAAAGGTGTCTTCTACCGAGTTTCCGATAGCAGAAATGATTCCCATTCCGGTAATGGCAACGCCTTTGTTCATTTTTTTGGACTTAGAGTTTTATACAGGGAGACTTATTGGATTTGTTGGACTGATTAGATTTTCTTCTAAGTAGTCTGACAATCTATTTTGTTCTGTTTGCCTCGATAAATTGGGCCATGGTTTCGATGGATTGGAAAATATTTTTTCCTTCTTTCGGATCGGTCAGTTTGATGCCGTAATCCTTGTCCAACAAAACAATCAGTTCGAGCGCATCGATGGAATCCAATCCTAAACCGTCGCCAAACAAGGCGTCGTTGTCCTGGATGTCTTCCACACTGATGTCTTCAAGGTTCAGTACCTCAATAATTTTTCCCTTTAATTCCTGTTTTAATGCTTCCATAATTCGTTTGTATATGCTGATTCTATATGTGTTTTATTGTGTTTGGTACTTCCCTCCGGGCTTACCAGGTAAAGGAATGCCTTGTATGTTTCGTTAAAATATTCCACCCAACCACAGAGTACTTGGTCTGCCATGTTGGTATCGAGCAGTACGTTGGCGTAATCGGTCATGAACCGCTGGTTGAACGCCTCAAATATAAAGAAACTATTCTCACTTTTCAATTGGTGCCTGATAGATATTTCACCCAGGCAGATATTCGGGAGTGTATAGACGAAAACCGCCGGGCTCGGAAAGTAATTTTCGGCATCCGAAATCGATTCCTGGTACTTTACATCGGTATCAAGGCTCGATGATTTGTTGGCAAACAGCAACGCAATGTTGTTTTCTGCCGATGGATTGATTACCGCTTTCAGCAACAATTCCGCACCCAGGAAAGCCAATTTACTTAAGCTGTCCATCTTGAAAAATTTCGGGTACCCCATTTCAAAATGCTGGTAGGCTTTTTTGGAAAAGTCGGCAAATGATTCGGCTGCTGTTTCAAAAACCACGCCGCCATTCAAACAGATTGTGTTGTTTTCGATGGTGCAATAGGACGTTATGTAGTTGCTGCTTTCCACTATTCTTTTATTTTTTCAAATACCACGGCTGTGTTACAACCTCCAAATCCGGAAGCGGTTTTCAGGAAATAACGCATTTCCTTATCGGTGTTTTTTTGGATGATGTTGATGGGCTGGCTGACCCCCATTTCGTCAAAACCGAGTGATGCATACAATTTGTTTTCCGTCAATGAATTTATCGCGATAACCGTTTCCAACAAGCCGGAAGCTCCCAATGTATGGCCGTAATACCCTTTGAGGCTGTTCACCGGAACGTCCTGTAAATTCAGGCGGTTAAAGGCAATGGCTTCCATTTCGTCATTGAACGGGGTGGCTGTGCCGTGGGCGGAGATATAATCGATTTGTTCAGCACTTATATGGGCTTCCGACAACGCACTTTGGATGCTTCGGTACAAGCCCTCACCGGTTCGTGACGGACCCGAAATGTGGTTGGCATCATTGATGGAGCCGTCACCCAACACTTGCACTTTGGCCGCATGGTTATCTGATGAAACCAAAACAGCCGCCACTGCTTCGCCCAGGGTTACCCCGCTCCTGTTGATGGAATACGGTTTACAAGGTGCGTCACTCATCGCCTGAAACGAATTGAAACCCGACAGTACAAATTCAGAAACCACATCTCCGGCCACGACAAATGCCTTTTCGTAAGCACCGGCCTGGAGGAGCCTTTTGGCCACCGAAACCGCCAAAACACCCGAAACACAGGCATTGGACACCACAATGGGTTCGGTTTTGAAACCGAAAAAACCGGTCACTTTTTGGGCAAGTGTATGCAATTGGGCCTTTTCTATGGGATTTTCCTGATTTTCCAATGCGGTGATATTGCCTTTGGTAGTAGACAATATAAAAGCGGTTTTGTCATTAATTTTGTCTGGTTCCACCATCGGATGCAGGGCCAAAATCATCATTTTTTCGAGTTTGGTATAATTTGGGTCGGATGAAATCCCGCAAAACTTCCTGTCCAATTCCTGATTATCAACTACAGCCGCAAAAAAAGGACTTTTCATCAATGAAGCGTCTTCGTGTTTGCGGATGCCGGAAATCCCTTCAGAAATCTGGGCCACATTCGAGGCCACATTAAACCCCAATGGTGTGATGCAGTTTGTTTCAGTGATGTAAACTTTTTTCAACATATTATTTCAATAATCCTACTTTGCGTTTCCATGCTTCATAAAACGGTGGATTGGTCAGCATCAGATCATTGTTGCTGTCTAGAAAAACCTGTACGGTTTCGCCTGTACACGCCACTTCATTTTTGGTGTCGTAAATCGTATACCGGAAAATCATCTTGGCCGCCGGCGAATCGACTATGGTGGTTTCGATACGCGCCACATCTCCATAACGCAACGACAATTTGTGCTCACAAACCGATTTCACAATAGGTGTGGTGTAGCCGTGCGACTGCACATCAAGGTATGAAATACCGTGTTCGCGCCCGAAGGCCTCGCGCCCGTCTTCAAAATAGGTAATGTAAATGCCGTGCCATACAATCCCGAGCGGATCGGTTTCGTTGAAACGCACACGGATGTCTTTCGAAACGGTAAGCGCAGTGGCTTCGTTAAACGGCTCTTTTCTTTTTATCATACAAAATGGCTATGGTTGTGGTGATACAAAAAAACAATAATAACAAACTTAATTCGGGGATGATGGCCATGAAATTGGCGCGGCGCAACAAGACGTCATAAAAGGCATTCAACCCCCAGTTCATCGGGGATGATTTGGCTACCAACTGCATGGTTTCGGGCATGGCGAACACCGGTACCCAGACCCCGCCAATGGCTGCCAATACTATGGTGGCTGTGGCACCGAAAGGAGCCGATTGTTCCTGGGTTTTGGCAATGGTGCCAATCAGTATGCCGAAACCGATGGCTGCAAAACCGGAAAACAGGGCGACCACACTCATCAGCAACAGGTTGCCTTCGACGTTCAATGCCGGTAAGCCGATTTGTGGAAATATAAAAACCGCCACCAACACCATTATGTAAAACTGCACCATGCAAATCAGGCTGTAGGTAATGGTTTTACCGGCCAGCACAATGGCATAAGGCACCGGATTGGTCCGTAAACGGATGGCGGTACCCAGATTTTTTTCCTTGACGATATTGATGGAAAGCGGAATGACAATAAAGAATATTGCAAAAAGTGTCCAGGCCGGAACGTTGTGCTGGGCCGAATTGGGCGTGACTTCCTTGTTGTTTATCTTCGGGACAATTTCCTTGAAGGCAATGAAACTTTCCTGTTCAAATGCGGCTACCTCTTCGCCCAATTGTGCCTGGAAAGCCGTATAAATCGATTGGGTTTCTATCTGGGAAATCATTTTATCGACTGAACTCATCACCGCATTCTTGAAACTCATCTGCACGGCCGGGTCAAAATAGAGTTTGACTTCTTTTTTGGCAATCATTTTAGCGGTGCTTGGTTTTACAGAATCGGCTCCGGTAAAACTGCCGACGATTTTGTTGACGTTCTGGTCAATTTTGGCTTGCAGGTCTGTACTTAAATTTTTGGGGATGACGATGGCCAATTGGTATTTTCCCTTCAGGACAGCTGCTGAAGCCTGGCTTTCGGTGATGGGCTGCCCGTCAATTTGGGTGACTACCGAAAAGGCCTCTGCTTTCTGCAAATTGTCATATACTGACTGCGATACTTTCCCGTTGTCATTATTGACCAACAGTATCGGGATTTTGGCATCGGTTACTTTTTTGAAGGTCGAATCCTGGATGAGGGTCACGGTGATAATCAGCACAAGCGGCATCACAAAAAGGATGATTAAACCGCCCATATCGCGTTTGAGCAACAGCAATTCCTTGTAAACCGACCTGTATAATTTAGATAGCATCGCGCAGTTCTTTTCCGGTTAAAGCTATAAAAACGTCTTCGAGGTCGCGGGCATTGGGCGTTGCTGCAATCAATTGCTTCGGGGTCCCTTCCGCATATATCTTTCCACGGTCGATGATGGCAATATCAGTACAGAAATCCTGCGCTTCAGACAAATGGTGCGAAGTGTAAATGATGGTCGTACCTGCTTGGTTGAGCTGTTTCAGGTAATCGATGATGGCGTTTTTAGACTGCACATCAACGCCTACCGTTGGCTCGTCGAGGAACAATATTTTCGGGTTGTGCAAAATGCCTGCAATCAGGTTCACGCGGCGTTTCATCCCGCCCGAAAAAGTAACTACCTTTTTATCAGCAAACTTTGACAAGCCCAGAAATTCAAGACTTTCCGTTACTTTTTGTTTGAGGTTTTTGCCTTTCAGCCCATACATGCTCCCAAAATAGAGCAGGTTTTCCTTGGCCGTAAGGGTCGGATACAAGGCGTATTCCTGGGGCACCACCCCTATTATTTTTTTTATGTTGTTGCCCTGGTCGGCATATTTCAGGCTGTCAATCGTAAAGGTGCCTGAAGTGGGTTTTATAAGTCCGCAGAGCATGGAAATCAGGGTGGTTTTCCCGGCACCATTAGGTCCCAGCAATCCGAAAATCTGGCCTTCCCCTATGGTCAGCGTGAGGTCATCGACAGAAAACGTGTCGGCTTCACGGTACTTTTTGGATAAAGACTGTATTTGGATAATCGGTTGCAAAATAATCAGCTGATGGCTTGTTTTAATTTTTTGAAAAATACTTCTTCCTTATCGGCTATGGCCAACAATTCGTTCGAAATGGTGTTGTAGGCATCCTCCTGTATGCTTCGGTTTTTGTAAATGCGGGAGGCATTGACCGCAAAATCACGCCACAAATCACCAATTACAGTCATTTCTGCAGCCAATTCCTTGAGTTTTTCATTACGGAGGATAACTGCTGCTTCCTGTAAAAAAGCCGCATAAATAAAACGAAATCCGCCACCGCCTGTACCAATTTCTTCCTGCATGCGCACCATCTGTGCCAGGTAATGGTTGGTTTTTTTGGTGCCGAGTTTTTGGGCCCATTTCGGGATTTTCTTCGCCACCGTACGGATGCCTTTCACGCCTACGTATGGCACGGGTGCCAGCATGTCGCGGCAGGTTTCCTTGATGCCTTTGATGATGGCGTGGGGCAACGCGTCTGCTGTGGGCAACGAAACCGGATAGTACATTTGTCCTTTTGGGGCAAAGGCGCCTTTGGCAAAACGCACTTTTTCCATGTCCTGGTGCGTGAGTGTGGTAACGGTTTCCATCACCGGATCGCTGACCAGGTAATGGGTATCAGTTTTGCCATAGACTACGCAGTTGTGGGCGTTGAAGTGGAAACGGTATTCGTCCGGAAAGTAGGTAAGGTTGAAAACCCCTACCTGCAAACCGGTAGGGATGTTGTTTTTGAGGTTGTCGTCGAGTGCCTTTTCGGCTGCTTTTGGGTTGGAAAACTTAATGCGTTTGACCTTGAACCCCAATCTTTTGGCTGCCTTGTTGAAAATGGTGCCGGGCATCGGGCGGTAAGAAATCGCCGGGGCATGGTTCACCTGCAAAAATGGGATATAAACGAAGAACAAGCCAGAACCGATTCCGAAAATCATGGGTTCGCTGATGTCAAAACCGTTGTGTTTCAAAAGGTTTGACGCCACGCCGTTTTCACAATGGGCAGACTGGTGGTGCGTGAAATTGGTTTCCATTATTCGGGTTTAAAATGTTGGAGGTCGTGTATGGAAATCGAAAACGCATCGGCGTATTTCTGGAGTATTTTATCGTTCAGCTTACTGAAAACAGCAGGCTTGAAGTGTCTTTTGACGCGCCATTGCCACATGCCGACATAACTGGCCAAAATGCCGATGTCCATCTTGTTCAATTCCATGAAATAGACTATGGGGCTCGATTGGCCTTGGGCCACTTCGCGTTTTGCGGTTTCAATACGTTCGTTGATGTCTTCGAGCGAATTGCTCAGGGCGATGGCTTTGGGTTCCCAACCCGAACTGAGTTCGGTGGTGTAATTGCCGTTTTCATCGGTGGCGTAAATCAGTTCCCTGACATTGCTTTTTGACAGGTTGCTTGGGTCTTGTGGTACTTCTTCTTTTTTCATTTCATCTCCAATTTAAAAGTAGCGCAGGTGGTTATTTTTCAGCAACTTGTTTGTTCTCCTGAATGAAAAGGTTGATTTCCCCTTCCAACAGCAAATCGCCTTCACAAAAAGTGGTACAGGCCATCGTACACAAGGTATAATCTTCAGTCACAAAGGTCGATGCCAACAGGGCCTTGGTAGTAATGGTGCTTCCGCTTGCAGGAAGCTGGTGTATCTTCAGGGTTTTCAGGGCACTGATGAAACCAATGACAGCGACATCTTCCTTGTCTTGGTTGTTTTCGTCCACATAAAATCCTTTGGCGACTATGGAGGAACAGGTCTGGGCTGCATTTTCAATCAGTCCGGCTTCCACAAAAGTGCCGTTTTGCATGAAAATATTGTCTTCCCTGAGTTCGAAAACCGTTTCCACCATCTGGTTGTCCATTGCCACAATCATATCGACCATGAGCATGGGGGTTCGGTGGGGCAGGTAATTTTTTATGTCTATCAAAACCTTCATTTATTTTGCCAATACCGTTTTCATCTGGCCTGTTGCGATGGTTTTACCATTCACTTCAGAAGCCAGTTCGACCAGGGTAATCCCGGCGAATTCCTGAAGGATGGTGACCGTCGTACGGATTTCATCGCCCAGTTGCGGCAATTGGTTAATTTCAATATTGTTGATGGAGCCGATGTAGCCGGTAGGAGCGGTTTCGTTTTTCAGGTAAAACTGATAACCGGTATGAAGGGCCACTGATTGGGCCATATGCTCGACCAATCCGGGTTCCTGAAAAATGCCGTTGTCGGTAAAAATATTGTCACTGCCCACTGTAAGGCCTGACACGAGGGAAGTATCCGAAAAAGAAAACAGCTTGTCAATCATGACAAACGGGAATTTCTGCGGAATAAGGTTTCCAACGAAGGCGCTATCGAAAAGTGGGACCGTTGTTTCCATAATTTAACACACTGTCAGGTAAGCGTAGGCGAATGAAAAACGGCCGCTTTCCGGAACAGACAATAAGATTTTTTCCCCTTTTTTGAGTTTACCGGAATTCATGAGCTCATCCAAAGCCAGGTAAATCGAGGCAGAGCCGACGTTACCCACATTGGCCAGGTTCATGAACCATTTCTCTTTCGGAAGGTCAATCCCTTTGGCGGCCAATGATTTCCTGAGGTCATCGACAAAATAATGTGAGGAGACGTGTGGCAGGAAATAATCAATCTGGTCGGAAGTGATGTTGTTCTTTTTCAGAGCGTCGTGCATGCTGTCAGCCCCCTTAACAAGGATGAATTCATCGAGTAATTTCACGTCCTGCTTGATGGTAAAGATGGATTCCTTGAGCCATTGGTCCGGATGGTAATCGCTCCAGGGTTTGATTTCGCCGTTTTCGAGTTTGTCGCCACCCGCATACATACAGGCTTCGAGTTCGTAGGCATAAGAGAAAGCTTCCATCCACTCTATCTTCAGGGAAATCGGGCCACGCGGTTGGTTTTCGAGCAAAAAGGCACCGGCTCCGTCAGAAAGCATCCAACGCAGGAAGTCTTTCTTGAAGGCAATAATCGGTTGCTCTTCGAGGTTTTTTAAATTGATGACTTCGTGTTCGTATTTTTCGGCCATCGTCCAGGTGGAAACCCTTTCAGAACCCGTACAGACTGCGTTTTTGGTATTGCCAGACTTGATGGAGAGGTAACCGAATTTCAATGAATTCATGCCCGCACAACACACACCGGTTGAGGAATTGAGCTCTACAGATTTATTTTTCAACAAACCATGTACCATCGCGGCATGCGAAGGCAAAAAGTTGTCGGGCGTAGAGGTACCGCAGGAAAGCAGTTCCATATCCTGCGATGTAAAATGGTCATCGAACAAGGAATTTATCGCGTTTTTGGTCAGTTCGGCATTGGTGTGGGTGCTGTTTCCGTCTTTGTCAAGGGCATAGTAACGGGTAACAATTTTGTTGTTCCGTAAGATGATCCTTCTTGCCTTAGACGCGGTATCATTGATAAGTCCCAAATAATCTTCCATTTCGTCATTGGAAATGGCATCATTCGGCAAATATTTCCCGGTTTTTGTTATAAATACTTCAAACATAATTTATTCTAATCTTCTACACCCCTTGGTAATACTCGGTTTCTTGTTGAATTTTTTTGATTTTAAAAGGATATTTAAAAATATGCAATATATATACAATTGGCGAGATTAACCAAATTGCGAGCAACAAATAAAGGTTAAACACTTTTAACCAATTTTTTCGTGTTTTTTTCTTCGTGATAATCAGGTTGGCCCATTTGGAAAACAGTTTGTTGGCTGTTTTATCGACACTGACCAGGTACGAACTGATCCTGACGCCCTCCAGCGCAACCAAATCAGGTTGAAGTGCATCCAGTGTTTCGGCAGCGAGATGGGTTTTGATGGCTTTACCGAATTTTGACGCTTCTTCAATGTCTTTGTCGGATACGCCGGGCAACGGGAAAATTCCGAGGTATTTTTTCTTGAGTCCTGTAAACATCCATTCGACTATGGTGACCACGCTGATCAGGTTGGGCGCCCGGTCTACCAGGGCGATGTTGCCAACCAATTGGGCTTGGTTCTGCAGCAGTAATGCTTTGACTTTTTCCTGTGCCATGACCCACATATTACGGGAACCATTAACGGTAACCACCGGAGTGTCTTTGAGCAATACGGCCGCTGCCTCCGATTTCAGGAAAGAATTGATGGGGATGGACGGCGTTAAATACCACACCTGGTAATGTAGCAAAATCAAGTCGTATTTCTTAGTCAGAATTTCAGCGGGAACAGGTTTTAAAACCGTCGGAATCTGTAAAAAAGATTCCGGGAAAGCGTCAAAAAAAGCAGCTTTAGACCAAGGAAAGGGGAAAGGTTTTTCGGGTTGTATTTCGTGAAAAGTCACTGTAAAATCATCCGAATCCAGCAATGGACGGGCAATATTTCGTGCAATCGAGCTAAGCTGTCCGGATTGCGAATAATGGATGACAAGTACGCTTTTCATTAAAGATTTTTGGGGTGCAAATTTAATCTAAATTCTCAGACTTTGGTTCTTATTTCCTTGAAATTTCGCACTTTATCCAATCTTTTAACATGCACCCATTCAGGCCAGGTGGCCGCATCTTCGGCATCGTATATCCTGATTTTCTGATTGGGGTCGTCTGGAAGCAATTCTTCCTTGTCGCACTGAAGTATCTGGGCCGCCGTCATTACGCCCGAATGGGTAGCCCCGCCCACTCCGTGTGAAAGCGTACTGGCCCCGCACAAAAACAGGTTTTCGATTTCAGATTTGTTTTTATAGGAAAACGGGCCCACCTGACGCAGTGTTTTTTCGGTTCCGTACACATTGCCTTTGGTGGAGTTGATATAAAATTCGTTGGTTTTAGGGGTGCCGAGTTCTACCTGGACGACCTGTTGTTTTGCGCCGGGTATCAGTTTTTCGACATTGTTCATGAATTTGGCTATCACTTTTTCCTTGAATACCGTGTACGCCTCACAATGGTAATCCCCTGGTTCAAAATCAGGGAGGTTGTCATAGTTGATATAGGTCACGATTTCAAAATTGTGGTGCTTGCCATTGAAACTGACCGGATCTTTCAAGGTGGTACAACTCATGAAAAAAGCAGGAAATTCAGTACCTTCCGTCACGTCATTGGTCATCAGGTCTTCGAAATGGGCATCCATGTTTTCGTCTTTGAGCATCCAGAAATTCCCAGAATCTATGCCGTACTGGGTCACATCCATATCTAGGGTAAGAAAAAGGATGAGCGAAGTGACCGAATACTTGGTTTTATCGAGTTTTTTGAGCAGTTTTTTGCTCAGGTTTTCCTTGCCTACCATGTTCAGGTAAGTGATGGAAGGATCAGCGTTGGACACAATGGTTTTGGCAAACAATTGCCGACCTCCTTGCAGCTGCACGCCTACCGCCTTGTTGTTTTCAATGAGTATTTTTTCAACATTCTGTTTCACGCGGACTTCACCGCCGTGGCGTTTAACCCCGTTGGTCATGGCTTTTATGATGCCGCCGCCGCCGCCCATGGGGTAAAATCCGCCATTGAAATAATGGCTCATTACCGAACAATGCACCGGGAAACAGGCGTTTTTGGGCGCCAGGCCGTGATCGCCGCACTGGATGTTGAGCACGGTTTTGAGCAGTTCGTCCTTGATGTGCCAACCAATGACTTTTTTGAGCGGAAACAGGGCAAACTTCCCGAAATGCTTGGTGCGGAACGGTACAGTGATTTTCTGCCACCAGCCTTTCAGACGGGGCATTAACTGCAATTCGTAATTGACTTTTTCTACGAGCGATACGTACTGGTGTATGTTTTTTTCTTCTGCCGGAAAACGTGCCGAAAGGGTGGCTTTGAGGTTTTCGATTCCGGCCGGCAAGTCAATGGTTTGTTTGCCAATCAGGCAGTGTTCGTAGGCTTTGGGGTTCATCCTGAAGAAAACCATGTCGTTGGCAATGCCCAATCCGCGGTAGAGTTCGTTGGTCGAATCGCCTTCGTCTATAAGTCCTACATAATGCACGCCGGGACTGAACCGATGTCCGTTAAGGGTAAAACTGTGGCTCCAGCCTCCCGGAACGTAATGTTGTTCGAGCACTAACACTTTTTGTCCGGCACGGGCCAGACAGATGGCAGTGGCCAAACCGCCTACGCCTGAACCGATAATGATGGTGTCGAATTGTTCCATTTTTTGTACCTGATTGTTGCTAAAATACAAATTAATGGAAAGTGTATTGTAGTATTAACGTTTGTTTACTCTTTTAGTTTGTTCCAGAAATCGAAATAGTTGAACCATTGCAAGGGGTATTTTTTCACCATTGCCTCTACACTTGATATGTACTCCTTCAGCAGGCCTTTTTCATCGCGGTGTTTCACCTGGGCTTCCCTGGCATACAAATGGTAATGCAGGTTGGGTTCTTTCATGACATAAACAAAAACCACCGGCACTTTCAGGCGCGAAGCAATGAGGAACGGACCTGCCGGAAAGTTGGCTTCTTCGCCCAACAAGCTGTCGTTCAGGGCTTTTACGCCTTCAAAATAGCGGTCACCTGTAAAGCAAACGAGTTCATTACGGGCGAGGGCTGAATTGATTTCGAAAATATGCGAGAGGTCTTCGCGGATGATGATGAACTTGATATTCGATTTCCTGGTGACCTTTTCGAGGTAATTCTTGATGGCGGAATGTTCGAGGTCTGTCGTAACCAAATTGATGTGGAAATCGGCATTGAGTTCGCCCAGGAAATGTTCGGCTATTTCAAAATTGCCGATGTGGGCGCTGATCAATACGCCGCCTTTTTTGTCTTCAAGCAGTTTGTAGAGCAGTTCAACCCCGTCAAATTCGTAAGTAAATTTACTGCGCAAACCGGCAGAAATGGCGATTTTATCAATAATGGTCTGCCCGAAAGTATAATAACTCCGGTACACCAGTAGCTTTGATTTTAACCAGCAAAAGCCCAAGCGTTCCCTGAAGTAATAAAAAATGGCGCGGTTGCTTTTTTTAAGGAATAAAAAATAATAGGAAGCGACGAAATAAAGGATAAAATAGGCCGATTGGACTCCGACTTTCTTGATGAAAAATACAAAAATCCTGTACCCTAAAACGGTGCCTCTTGATTTACCATCCCATTTTGCCATCAGGCAAACTTGAGTTTAAGTTTGTTTTCAATGAGGTTGTAAAAACTCTGGAACGTATCGATACCGGCGAAATCGGCTTCGACCAATTTGACCCCAAAATTGGAATCTATAGACACGACAAGGTCTACATAATCAAGGCTGTCAAGGCCCAATGTGTCTTTCAGGTTGGCTTCCGGTTGGATAGAATCAGCCTCTACCTCAAACTCTTCCACCATAAAATGAATCATTCTCGCTACGATTTCTTCTTTGGTCATCATTCTATTTGAACTTTTTAACTACTAATGCAGAATTGGTCCCTCCGAACCCGAAGGAATTGGACAAAAATATATCAATTTTTTTATTTAGCGTAGTTTTAACCAAATTTAATTTGGCCGAATCTTCGTCGGTGTTTTCCAGATTGATATTGGGTGCGACAAAATCGTTTTGCATCATCAGGATGGAATAGATGACTTCACTGGCCCCTGCCATCCAACATTCGTGACCCGTCATTGATTTGGTTGAACTTACCGGCGGATTGTTTTCGCCAAACACCTCAAAAATCGCTTTGGCCTCATTCGCATCACCTACCGGTGTGGAAGTGGCGTGGGCGTTGATGTAATCTATTTCAGAAGGTTGCACCTTGGCTTCCTCCAAAGCCCTTCTCATGGCCGTGGCCGGACCTTCAATATTGGGTGTGGAAATGTGTCCGCCGTTGGAAGAAAAACCGTAACCCACCACCTCAGCGATGATGTTGGCCCCACGTGCGATGGCCGATTCATAACTTTCGAGGATGAGGGTTGCGCCACCACCACTGGGCACCAAGCCATCACGGGCTGAGTCAAATGGACGGGAGGCTTTGGCCGGTTCATTCTCACGCGGTGAAAAAACACCCAAACCGTCAAAACTGCTCATGGCATACTTGTTTATTTCCTGGGCGCCACCGCAGATAATCAGGTCCTGAAAACCACTTTTGATCAGGAAATAACCCAATCCGATAGAATGGGACCCGCTGGCACAGGCCGCACTCACGGTAAGGTTGATTCCCCTTATCTTGAAAATGGTGGCCAGGTTCATGGTCACGGTAGAATTCATTGACTTGAAAATGGCTCCTGAACCGATGAGGGCTGTATCTTTCTTTTCGCGGATGATGTCGGTGGTTTCGATGATTCCTTTTGACACACTATCGTTTCCATACATGATGCCCACTTCGTTATGGTCAAAAAAAGCCTCGTCTATGCCTGCATTTTTGAGGGCTTCTATGGTGGCCATATAGGCATATTCGGTTTCTTCGCCTATGCTGATGCGTTGCCTGCGGGAAAGGAGTTCTTTCAGTTCGGGCTTGGGTACCATGCCGGTCAGGGCTGACTGAAAACCGAATTCTTTCCGTTCTTCATCAAACACGATTCCTGATTTTCCTTCGTATAACGAATTTTTAACCTCATCCAATGAAGTTCCGATGCAGGAATAAATCCCCATTCCGGTAATGACCACTCTCCTATCCATCGCTAAAAAGTAATTGTTTTAAGAATAAATCCCCCCATTGATATTAATGACTTCTCCTGTAATGTAACTGGCTTTGCGCGATATGAGAAAGCTCACCAAATCAGCCACTTCCTCTGCTTCGCCAAAACGGTTGACCGGCACCATTTTGATGAGTGCCGCCTCGTCAAGGTCACTGGTCATGTCGGTGCGGATAAATCCGGGTGCCACGGCATTGACAGTAATGTTGCGTTTGGCTACTTCCTGCGCGAGTGCCTTGGTGGCGGCCACTACAGCGCCTTTTGCTGCTGAATAGTTGGTTTGGCCAGCTGTTCCTTTTACGCCCGAAACCGATACCATATTGACAATGCGTCCGTATTTGTTGCGCAGCATTTTCTGGATGAAGAAATTGGTCACGTTGAAAAAACCGTTCAGGCTGGTGTTGATTACGTTGCTCCAGTCTTCGGGTGACATCCACATGAACAAACCGTCACGGGTAATACCCGCATTGTTGACAATGGCTTCGACTACTGCTTCTGGGTTGGCTTCCTGCCACTGCGTCAACACGTTTTTTACTTCTTCGAAATCAGACACGTTGAACTGCAGCAATTCGGCTGTTGCGCCCAAGGCTTTTACTTCCGCAAGCGTTTGGTCGGCAGCTTCTTTATTGTTTTGGTAATTGATCAATATGTGATAATCGGTATCTGTGGCCAATTTTTTGCAAATGGCGCTTCCGATACCCCTTGAGCCCCCTGTAACCAATGCACATTTCATATCCTGATTTTTTATTTTAATTGTGCTTCTTATTTTTCTGTAAAAAAACAGATTTAAAAATAACAAGGCAATACGTCAAATTACTGATTTTATTTCTGGAACATTTCTGCGTTTTCGTACCATTGGTTTCCCAAAACCTGGCCGTCAGTCTTCAAAAAGCCCCATTTGTTTTCGTTTTTAACCCTTGCAAGGCCATTCACAAAACCTTTGTCTTCGTCCTTGAATACGGCAAACATACCACCTGCAGAGATGTCGTATTGGGAGGGGATGGCCATTTTGCCAGATTCGTTGATGAAACCCCATTTCTTTTCCTTGACCGGTGCATAGCCGTCTTTGCTGAAAATTTCGGCATCGTTATAAATCGGTTCTACTACAAAAGTACCTTTGAGGTTGATATAGCCCCATTTTTTGCCTACATAAACAGGTGCGAGGTTTTTTACAAAGGCACGCGCCTTGTCAAATTTGGGTTCGATGACCCAGTTTCCTTTGAGGTCAATAAAACCTATTTTGTCGTTTTTCCTGGCATAAGTAAGGTCTTGGGTATGGAAGTCCCAGATTTTGTCAACGCCGTCAATGGCTTTGAATTTTCCGGCGCTGACCAAACCGAAGGCAGTACCGCTTTTGGCCCAGGTGGTGTTTTTGAAATAGTTGCCGATTTCATCATAAATGACTTCAACCACTACTTTGCCGGTTTTGTCGATGATGCCCCAACGGTCATTAAGCTTTACCCGGGCGAAACCATTTTCAAATGATTTGATGACTTCGTATTTAGGAGCCAGGACGACAGCCATCTTGGTATTGATAAGGCCGATTTTGTCATCCTGTTTGATGAAAGCTATGCCATCTTCAAAGTCAAAAACTTTTTCGGTATCTGGTGAAGTGACGGTTTGGCCTTTTTTATCGATGTAAAACCATTTTTTGTCTTTCAGTACCACGCAAAACCCGCTGTTGAAGTATTTTACTTCGTTGAAGGTGGCCGGGATGGCCCAATCACCTTTCGGGTTGATAAAGCCCCAACGCCCATTATCTTCAACGGCGGCCAAACCTTCAGAAAAATTTTTGGCTGACTTGAATTTGGGTTGGATGGCAAAGTCACCGGTTTTGGAAATGTAGCCGAACTTGCCGTCTTTTCTGACCAAAGCGAGTTCCTGGGCCTGAGCCAATTGGGATAACAATACGATTAAGAATACTAACTTTTTCATGACATTGATCATTTAGGGTTAATTGACCATGAGGTGGTCTTTGACTTTTTGTATAAAAGGATACATGACCTGATCTTGCTTAAAGGTAGGAATAATGGCGCGGATATCGTCATACATTTTTCTTGTAACAGACGAAACGGCATCTTTCTGGCCCAAATAATCGATGGCCTGCACGATGGTAATCATTTCGATGGCCAACACTTCAAAAGCATTTTCAATCACTTTGGATGTAATCACTGCCGCATTGGTACCCATGCTCACGATGTCTTGGTTGTCATTGTTGTTCGGGATACTGTGGATGTACATTGGGTTAGACAACATCTGGTTCTCGGCTGTAGTGGAAGTAGCCGTAAACTGTACGCCCTGCATCCCGAAATTGAAACCTAACGTTCCGAGGTTTACAAAGGGCGGCAACAATTCGTTGATTTTAGAATTCAGTAAGTAATTCAATTGTCTTTCGGCCAGCATGGTCAGTTTGGTCACGGCAATTTTGAGTTTGTCCATTTCCAGCGAAATATAATCGCCATGGAAGTTCCCGCCGTGGTACACATGCCTGTTGGCCACATCAATAATCGGGTTGTCGTTGGCCGAATTGAACTCTTTCTCCAAAACAGACGCCACGTTGTCGACGGTTTCCTGGATGGGTCCGAGTATTTGCGGCACACAGCGCAGGGAATAGTATTCCTGTACTTTTTCGCTGAACACGTCTTCCTTGTTCTCGCCGGTATACAAATGGTCTTCGCGTTTGCGGATGAGTTGGCTGTCGGCCAGGTTCGTGCGCATTCTTTCGGCAACGCTGCGTTGGCCTTCGTGCAGCTTGGTAATATTTAATTCTGCAGACAAATGGTCGTCATAAGCACGGACGACTTCGTTGATGGCGCAGGAGCATTTGAGTGACCAATCGGCGAGTTTGTTGGCCTTGTGTACATTCACGACACCAATTCCGGTCATTACCGAAGTGCCGTTCATCAGGGCCAATCCTTCACGGATTTCTACATGGATGGGTTCAAGTCCTTCGAGGGCAAAAACTTCCTGGGTTGCCCTTCTTTCGCCTTTATAAAATACTTCGCCTTCGCCAATCAGAACGAGTGCCAAATGGGCCAGCTGGACCAAATCGCCCGAAGCACCCACACCGCCATGTTCAAAAATAAGTGGGGTGATGTCGCGGTTGATGAGTTCCTTCATTAGGTGGATCAAAGAAGGATGTACCCCCGAATAACCCAAGGATAGCGTATTGAGCCTGGCGAGTATGGCAGCCTTGACCGCTTGGGGCTCAATCGGTTTACCTGTTCCCGAGGAATGGCTGCGGATAAGATTGTATTGCAATTGCAGGCGGTCTTCGTCCTTGATGCGGTATTGTGCCATCGGACCGAAGCCGGTATTGACCCCGTAAATGACTTTGTTTTTTGAAAATTCATTTAAAAAATTGAAGCTCCTTTTGACCCTTCTCAAAACCCCTTCGCTGATGTCAATTTTCTCGTTTGAGAAAATAATGGCTTCGAATTCCTTTAAACTTAAATACTCATTTATCGTTTTCATCCAACTGCTTTGTTTTTTACAAAATTAGTTTTTTTATTAAAATAATTGTGTTTAATTTGAACTGGCAAATGTAGCAATATTAATCACAAATAAAAGTATATGTTAAAGGAGTTTGTAGATGTTTTGGTAATTGGTGCAGGCCCTTCGGGTTGTGTTTCTGCTGCCCATCTTCACAACAATGGCGTGAAAGTGAAAATGGTCGAAAAAACGAAGTTTCCGAGGCTGGTGGTTGGTGAAAGTTTGATTCCGCGTGTGATGGATCATTTTGATGAAGCGGGCTTGTTTGAAAGCCTTGATGCCATGAATTTTGAAAAGAAACTCGGTGCGCGTTTCATCCGTGGGGAAGAAATCTGCATTTTTGACTTCAGCAAGAAATACGGCAAAGGCTGGGATTGGACCTGGCAGGTGCCGCGGGCTGATTTTGACAACACCATGGCCCAGGAAGTGCTTAAAAAAGGCATTGACCTAGAATTTGAATCGGAAGTGGTTTCGATTGCTTTCGAAGGAAAAAAATCAACTACTGTCGTGAAAGACGCTGCCGGAAATTTAAAGGAAATACATGCCAATTTTGTGATTGACTCCAGCGGATACGGCAGGGTTTTGCCCAGACTTCTTGATTTGGATACGCCCTCGAAACTCGATCCGCACTCGTCTATATTTACCCATGTGAAAGACATCAACCGCGAAGAAGGCGAAGAAGGCACATTGATTTCATTTGACATCCTCGAAACTGAAGTATGGCTTTGGGTCATCCCGTTCTCGAACGGAAACACCAGTTTGGGTGTGGTAGGGCCGACGCATTTCATCAATGCCTTGTCTGAAAACAAAGACAACCGCGAAGCGCTCAATAATGCGATAAAATTGTCTGATTATTATGTGAAACGTTTTGGCGGGGTCGACTTTTTGTTTGAACCGGTAAAACTCGAAAATTACTCCCGTTCGGTAAAACAGATGTACGGTGATGGATTCGCCCTTACCGGAAACAGTTCTGAGTTTTTGGATCCTGTATTTTCGTCTGGGGTCGCTTTTGCTACCGAATCTGGAATGCTGGCCGCTAAATTGTATCTTAAGGAATCGAAAGGCATTCCGGTAAACTGGGAAGAAGAATTCACAGGCTACATGCGACGCGGCATCGGCGTTTTTACCACTTATGTAAAAGAATGGTACACCGGGAATTTACAAACGCTGTTCTTCCACCAACCGGAAAATCCGGATGTGAAGGAAAAAATCTGTGCCGTGCTGGCCGGATATGTCTGGGATGAAACCAATCCTTTTGTAAAGAAACACGACAACGTGATCAAGAATATGGCCTATATGATCAACAGTGAAAAAGAAATGGCACAAAAAAACCTTAGTTAATCACTAAGGTTTTTTTTATTTTGTTTGTGGTGGAATTATTTGGTTTTCTTCAAAATCAATCCGGCCAATGATTTTCCTGTTTTGGCAAACCCTTCTCCTATCCTTGATTCGTTGCTGAAATTGCTTCCCCATTGGTCGCCCGGTGCATGCTCACTGGTAATTTCCAATACGACATTGGAACGGTTGGCAGTTTCCACAAATTTCAGGTTGGTGGATACTTTTGCAGCCTGCTTCATTACCCCTGCATCCCAACCCGGGAAAATCCATACTGCTTCTACAATCAGGGTATACTTGGCACTTTTAAGGTCTTCCTGGAAACTAAGGTCTTTGCCTTTTTTGGATAAAACGATATTTACCAATTCCATGAATTTAGGTGCCCAGATGGCTGTTTTGGCTCCTTCCCATTTCTTTTTCCATTGGTCGCCGACCCCTTTGTTTTTTTCATTCAGGTCAGCTGCACGGTCTGCAACATATTGGGCTTCGGTTTTGTTTTCCTTCATCAGCTTCAGTTTGCTGAAATCAAATTCAACATTGATTTCTTTCTGTCCGTTCAAAAATCCGAAATCTCCTTTTACGACATCCATGTCTTGGGCATTCATTGCTGAAGCAACAAAAAACACGGCCATTAATACTGCTTTTTTCATGTGTTTGTTTTTAAGGTTTAATTGTAACAAATTTAGTTTTTTTTCCCACACCTGCAACCTTAGATGGTTTTTACTGTTTGTTGGCAGGATTTGACCGCTAAATTAGGATTTGCCAAACAGTATCAAAATACGAAGTTAATCGTATATTGTGTTTAATTCCGAAAGGAATGATTATTTTGAGTCCTATCGCTTTTGAACTTATAACTTTAGCGTATATTTGCGGATTATTGCGGTTGTGTGGAATTTGATATATAAAGAGGAGTACGACCAGTCGTTATCAGGTATTGTCTCTCACATCAAGACTAATTTGACCTGTAATAAACTGGTGAATTCAGGATAAGGCCCGCGTTAGGGATAGAGGCAGGCACCGCGTGCAGCCGATAGCCCGGGCCGCAGGCAACGCCCCAACCAATACATAGCCGAACTGAGCGAAGCTAAAAAAAGATAGAAACAGAAGATGAAGCATATTAGAAATTTCTGCATTATTGCACACATTGACCACGGTAAAAGTACCCTGGCCGACCGCCTTTTGGGGGCTACCCAGACCGTTACCGCCCGTGAGGAAAAAGCGCAACTGCTCGACAATATGGATTTGGAGCGCGAACGCGGCATTACCATCAAGAGCCACGCCATTCAGATGGAGTACCAATACAAAGGAGAAGATTACATCCTGAACCTCATCGATACCCCCGGACACGTAGACTTTTCGTATGAAGTATCCCGTTCGATTGCGGCCTGCGAAGGGGCGCTTTTGATAGTCGATGCGGCACAAAGTATCCAGGCACAAACCATTTCCAACCTTTACCTGGCTTTGGAGAATGACCTCGAAATCATTCCGGTTTTGAATAAGGTCGATTTGCCAAGTGCCAACCCAGAGGAAGTAAGTGACGACATTATTGATTTGTTGGGCTGCAAGCTCGAAGACATCATCCATGCTTCCGGGAAAACCGGCTTTGGGGTAGAAAACATATTGGCAGCCATCATTGAAAAAATACCGGCGCCGAAAGGTGATCCGGAAGAGCCTTTACAGGCGTTGATTTTTGATTCGGTATACAATCCGTTCCGAGGCATTGAGGTAATTTTCCGTGTGAAAAACGGGCAAATCAAAAAAGGCCAGAAAATCAAGTTCATGGCTACCGACAACGAGTATTTTGCCGATGAAGTGGGCACTTTGAAACTCAACCAAGTGCCTAAAAATGTCATCTCAACCGGCGATGTGGGTTACCTCATTTCCGGAATCAAGGAGGCGAAAGAAGTAAAAGTGGGTGACACCATTACCGATGCCAAAACGCCAACCACCAACATGATTGTGGGTTTTGAAGATGTAAAACCGATGGTTTTCGCCGGAATTTATCCTGTAGACACCGAAGATTACGAAGACCTGCGTGCCTCCATGGAGAAATTGCAGCTCAACGACGCTTCGTTGGTGTTTACGCCTGAAAGTTCCGCTGCGTTGGGCTTTGGTTTCCGATGCGGATTCTTGGGGATGCTCCACATGGAAATCATCCAGGAACGCCTCGAACGCGAGTTTGACATGACTGTGATTACGACCGTTCCCAACGTATCGTACCTGGCCTACACCAAAAAAGACCCGGAAACCCCGCTTATCGTAAACAACCCTTCTGACCTGCCTGAGCCTTCGCGCCTGGACCGTGTGGAAGAACCCTACATCAAGGCCACCATCATCACCAAAGCAGATTTTGTGGGCAACGTCATGAGCCTTTGTATCGAAAAACGCGGGCTGATTACCAACCAAACCTACCTGACCACCGAACGGGTCGAGCTCAATTTTGACATGCCTTTGGCCGAAATCGTATTTGATTTTTACGACAGGCTGAAAACCGTTTCCAAAGGGTATGCCTCATTTGACTATTCGCCTATTGGGATGCGGGTATCCAAATTGGTCAAACTCGACGTACTGCTCAACGGACAAACCGTGGATGCCCTTTCGGCCCTGATTCACGAAGACAATGCCTACAATATCGGGAAGAAAATGACCGAGAAATTGCGCGAGCTGATTCCGAGGCAGCAATTCGACATTCCGATCCAGGCGGCCATCGGGGCAAAAATCATTGCCCGTGAAACCATCAAGGCCTTGCGGAAAGACGTTACCGCCAAATGTTACGGCGGGGATATTTCCCGTAAGCGGAAACTGCTCGAAAAACAGAAAAAAGGTAAAAAACGCATGCGCCAGGTAGGTAATGTGGAAATTCCGCAGGAAGCGTTTATGGCAGTATTGAAGTTGAATGACTAGGAGTGCCTGAGTGCCTGAGTGCCTGAGTGCCAAAATAAAATTAATAAAAACCGGTTGTAAAAACAGCTGGTTTTTTTTATTATGATTCATCTGCTAAACTTCGTAATTTGCACTTTTTAATCTAAGGCACTCAGGTACCCTCCAACTCAGGCACTATTTATGGACGACACGCCCAAACGTTTTGACCGCATCATCGCCATCCTGATCCAATTGCAATCGAAAAAGATTGTGAGGGCACAGGAACTGGCCGACCGTTTTGAGGTGAGCCTGCGCACGATTTACCGCGACATCCGCACCCTCGAAGCCTCCGGCGTGCCTATTTATGGCGAAGCGGGAATCGGGTATTCTTTGGTAGACGGCTATCGGTTGCCGCCGGTGATGTTTACGCGTGAGGAAGCCAGCAGTTTTATCGCAGCCGAAAAACTCATGCAGCAATTCATTGATAAGGAGCTCGGGCAGCATTACCAATCGGCCATGTTCAAACTCAAATCAGTGATGCAGAATGCAGACAAAGACTGGCTGTCGGGCATTGAATCGAAAGTACTCATCCAACCGCCTTCCGGCAATTTGTTCAATGAAAAAGTACCCAATGCCATGGCTGTCCTGTTCAAAAGTATTGCCGACAAAACACGGGTGGTGCTCGACTACCAGGCTTTTGAAGCCGAAACGCCCCTAGCGCGAACGATTGAACCCGTGGGTATTTTCCATGACCACAACAATTGGTATGTGTTCGGGTTTTGCCATTTAAGGAACGATTACCGGCAATTCCGGGCCGACCGCATCCAGGGCATCCGAAAAACCGAACTGCCTTTTACCCAAGACCACCTGCCCCTGGAAACCTACCTCAACAAAGCACAGGAATGCCCCACTACCCTGGTGCGTCTTTTGGTGGAAAAGAAAATCAGCAAATTCCTGGCTTCCGAAAGGAAATACCATGGTTTCGTATCGCAGAAAAATGTGGGTGACCAGGTGGAGATGACTTTTCTCTCGCGTGACCTGCCCAATGGTTTTGCCCGTTGGTTCCTGATGTTTGCCGATTATGCGACCATAATCGAACCCCAAAGCCTGCAGGAAAGGATATTGGAATTGCTGGATACCTTCAAGGAAAAACTACAAGAAAAAACGCCTGTAAACTGAGGGCTTACAGACGCTTTTAACTATCTTACCGAAGTTGCTTTCTGGGCTGTACGATGGCCAGGTTGTGTAGCAGTTGCCAATCGCCTTGGGCATTTTCTACCAAAGCATTGACTGATACAAAATCGTTCAGGCTGCTTTCCAGACGAAGCGCTACCTGGGCGATTGGGCCGAAGTAATCGATGCGTTCGATGGTTATTTTTCGGGGCAATCCGCCAAAAATGCCGTCTTTCACATAGGTTATGTACTGTTTTTTATCAATAAGGGTCACATCGGGTTTCCCCATAAAACCATGGCTGGCCACCGTGAAATCATCATGCAGTACTTTTTCGAGCAAACTGATATTGCGGTAATCGCCACCTTTGACAAATTCAGAGATGGCTTCTGCTATTTTTTCTTTTCTGGTCATGGCGCTTTTTTTCTTAACCCCTTTCCCAAAAAAATGGCGGTGTGATGTTCAGTGCCCGCAAATACACGTACCCCTGGCCGCGATGATGGATTTCATTGTCGATAAAATACAGGATGTTGTGTACAATCGGGAATTCATATTGGCCAAAAAGATTGAAGGTTTTGCCGAAGTCTTCCAAAGGGATTTGTTCCCAATATTGGTTGATGGCTTCGGTGGCTTCGTCCCATTTTTGAAGGAATTGTGCTTTCGTCGCCAATTCCCCTACATTTTCAGAGTAAGGTTGTGCGTCACGGGTTACAATGCCTTTGAGGGCGGGGACTGCGATGGAAAGCAGTTCTGTAGTAAGGCCTGCAAACGGGCGCATGCCGCCTATCGAAAATTCAAAAAAATCTTTTTCAGGAAAAAGTTCGATGACCCTTCTGGTGAGGGCACGGTGGCCTTGCCAGTGTTTCAATAATTCGTCTTTGCTGATTACCTGGGCTGTTGTTGTCATAAAAATGTGTTTTAATTGGTTTGTGGTACAAAACTAAAACGGCAGGGTGACAACAGTTTGTCAGCAGGATTAAAAAAAATAAAAAAAGGTGAAACTTTCGCTCCACCTTTTGTTTTTACAGCTTTCTCCGGTTGTCTTCAGAACTGGTATCGATTAACTTGTTGTAAGGGTCGACGCCTACTTCTGTGGGTTTTTCATTGACAATGAGGCTGATTTTATTGTCAATTTGGTTGATTTTGATTTTTTTCAGGTACAACTCCTTATCGGTTTTTTTGCCTTTAAGGGTTTGTTCCGAAAAAATACCGATTTCCACATAGTCGTTGAGCGGATACGATTCCACTTTGGCCTTGCTTCCTTTGGCAGTGAAAACGAGCGTTTTGCCCTTGGCATCTTTGTAGATGCGTTTTCCGCTGTCATCCGCTTTGTATTTGGCCACCTCAAAAGCAATGTCTACCTGGTATTTGCCGTTGGGCAACTTTTTGGTTTTGGCTTCCTTTACGCGGTTGTCATACAAGGTAATGGTTTCAAACATGTCATTGATAACATACTGCAAGGAATCGGGCGTGGCTTTTTTCAGGGCGTCTACAAACTCAATAGAATTGGTATAGGGCGCTTCCTGGAAAGCCACTTTTTGAATGTATCCTTTGAGCGCGTTGTTCATGTTTTTCTCCCCGATGAAGTCGCTCAGTGCATACAGCACCAACGAGCCTTTTTTGTAATGGATGTATTGTTGGTTTTCGTTGTACATCAACGGTTGCTCCTTTTTGGCTTCAAAAGTTCTTCCCTGGAGGTAATCATCCAAAGCTTCTTTAAGGAATTTACGCATTTGTGATTTGCCATAAGTATGCTCCAAAACCTTGAGTGAACTGTACTCCGACATACTTTCAGACATCAGTGTGGCGCCCTGTACCTTGGCACCAATTACCTGGTGCGCCCACCATTGGTGTGCCACTTCGTGCGAAGTAACCGAAAACGGATAATCGACCGCATTAACCGCTTCATCATCGACATGGGCGATAAAACCGATGCCTTCAGAAAATGGAATGGTGTTGGCAAACGATTGGGCAAACCCACCGCCGGTTCTCGGGAATTCAATAATACGTACCTGCTTGTGTTGGTATGGGCTAAAGTTTTCTGTATAATACGCCAATGATTTTTTGGTGGCATTGATCATGCGGTCAATATTGTACTCATGCCCTTTATGGTAGTACACTTCGATATTGATGTTTTTCCATTTGTCACGCCTTATTTCGTAGCGGGCCGATTGAAAGGCATAGAAATTGAGCATTTTCCGGTCCATTTTGTAATGGAAATAATTGCGCCCGTTTTGATTCCATTTTTTGGTCAGGTAACCCGGGGCAATGGCCGTCTGGTCGCCGGAAGTACTGATGGTGGTTTCAAACGTAATCCAATCGGCATCATGGCTGATGTAAGTATTCTGCCGCGCAATGGAATCGGTAGGTTGGGCCATCCTGTCTTTGGGTTTGAGGCCATATTTTTTACGCACGTCATCATCTTCCAACTCACCATCATCCGAATAACCGAGGGAAGGAAACAGCCCGTTATTGATGAAAGTACCGTTATAAAGGACTGGGGAATTGTCTGTAAACCTGTCGTTGGGTTTGTTTTTGACCGTGAAGCGCAACTGGATGGAATCTCCGGCAGCCAAAGGTTTCTCCAGACGGTAGATGTCGAAGTTAAGCACGGTATCTTTCGAAACCAATTTGGTTTTTACATTGAACCCGACTTCGGTCGCTTCGCCATGGTTGACGAACAACGAATCGATGGCATGCTTGGTTTTGTTTTTCAAGATATAAGTCCCTTTGGCCACAAAATTGCGCTCTCCCGGATACAAATCAAGGTTGACCTTTACATCGGTAATGCGTGGCTGTGGGCTGTTTTGGTACTTTTTGTATTTCTTTTCCCAACTGACCATTTCCAATTCTTCTTCCTTGCCTGATTTGCGTTGGTTGACCACATTGTCCTGGTAATAAATGGCGCTTCCGAGGCCCAAAAAGGCAACAAAAGAGACCAATACCGGCAAGGCGATATTTTTACCGAATCTGGCCTTGGCATCTGAAAAACGGCCTTTTACCGATTGTCCGACACCCCGGGTCCAGAATAAAAGAGCCAATCCGAACAAGACGGCACCCAACATCAACCAATAAAGCTTATACAGATAGTAGTATTGCAGACCGTGCCCATAACCGTTCATATCAGAATAATCATAACCTGGGTCACTGTTGTAGATGAAAACATCTTGTTCTACCCCAATAGCCGGAAGGAAATTCAAGCCGATGGAAAGCAACAGCAATACAAAAAAACCGAGCAGGTAATTTTTGAATAAGGTCTGCACCAATACAGCCAAAAGGGCCCAGACAACAAAATGGATCAGCCTGATGCCGTACAATTCGGTCAGGTAATGGCCGAGTTCGAAATTATAATAGCCTTTGTACACCTGAAACAGGATACCTGCAATCATGATAACTGAAAGCAATACGATCTGCATCTTGACAATGGCAAGGAATTTAGAACACAACAAAACCCAGTTGGGCGTTGGCGTGACATCAATCAGGTGGTTCATGCGGGCTGTGGCACCGCGATGGATAAGCATCCCCGAAAACAGGAAAGTGACCAAATTGATGAACAATCCAAAGGTACGCCCAGGAATTTCGAGCATCTGCCAGGTTACCGGATAGGTTTCGGTACCAAAAAATGCCCCGGCACTCAGTGAAGTAATCAGGATGAACATCAGGCCGACCACCACTATAGCAATAAACACCCAGTTCTTTACAATGAACCTGAAATCGACGTTTGACAAACTCCAGATGGTTTTCAGGTTTTGCTTGGGCGAGAAGTCAAACCCAACATCCGGAAGGTTTACCTTGGTAATACCTCCGAAATTGTTTTTGGTAATGCGTTCACTGTTCTTGCTTTTTCCGAAGGAAAGAGCCGTTTGGGTAAACGAAAAATAACGGTACATCAGGCCAAGAATTCCGGTTGAAATGGCCAACCAAATCAAACGGTTGTACAACACGACGCCCGTATATGGCAGCAGGTTTTCGTTCTTTTCATACACCGTCCAATACTTGGTATAATACTGCAGGGCTTCTGAGCCGAATGGTTCAAAAAGGGCTACGATATAACGGTTGTCAAGGTCTTTGGTAAAACTCTGTATGATGCTCTGAAGGAACAACAACAGGATGACGGTGATAAATCCGACAGCAATATTACGGGTGATGGTGACTACCGAAAAAACGATTACGCCATAGAAAAACAGGTTCGGAATTACAAAAATAAGGTAACTCTGTATGTAGGCAGCAACACGTTGCGGCCCAAGCAAATCAGGGTTTACGCCAGGCAAAAATGAAGCCAGGAAGGCACCCAAACCAATGAAACAGGTAATGAGCACCACCACCAGAAACGAGCTGAAGAATTTACCCAGCAAATAGTCAGCCTTGGTAAACGGATACGAAAACAAGATGGAGTGCATGTTGTATTTGAAATCACGGTAGACTGATGCCCCGATTATGGATGGCAACAGGAAATAAATAAAAACGGTCAGGCCGTTGAGCATTCCGTTCAGGGCAATGGGCGAATTGGCCATGGCATTGGAAGCAGTCGTCGTCTTGAAACTGTCGAAAATACCCAGGCTGCTTCCCATCATCAACAGTGAAAGCCCAAAGAAAATGCCGACATAGATGTAAAAAGCCGGGTTTTTCAACCATCTTTTTAATTCGAAGGTAAATAAGGTTCCAAACATCTTATTGGTCTTTTTTTAGTGCAACAAAATAAACATCTTCCAATTGGGGTTGTGCGGCGGTGAAACTTTCATGGGGTTTTTCGGCACTGTGAACCCTTATGTTGAGGGTATTGTCTTGGTTGTAACTGGATGAAATGACGTCAAATGCTTTTTCGTTGGCCTCGAGTTCTTCCCGGGTGATGGCCTTGGTCCAGATTTGTCCCTCCAGCGATTCTGTGGCGGCTTTCGGGGTGCTTTGGTTCAGGATTTTACCCCCATTAAGAATGGCCATTTCGTTGCACAATTCCTTTACATCATCTACAATGTGGGTAGAAAAAATAACGGTATGGTTGGTGCCGATTTCCCTTAGTACGTTCAAAAAACGGTGTCTTTCGGCCGGGTCAAGGCCTGCGGTGGGTTCGTCAACGATAATCAATTTGGGATTGTTCAGCAACAGTTGCGCAATACCGAAACGCTGTTTCATCCCTCCGGAATAGCCGCTTACATTTTTCATCCTTACATCATATAAATTGGTTACTTCCAGCACCTGTTTCACGATTTCCTGACGGTCTTTTTTGGAAGCAACACCTTTGAGCCGGGCAAAATAATCGAGCAGGTTTTCGGCAGACATATTTGGGTAAACCCCGAATTCCTGTGGGAGATAACCCAGTACCTTGCGCAAATCCATTTGGTTTTCGAGTACGTTGATGCCGTCAAATTCGATACTGCCGGAATCCGGTTGCTGCAAGGTGGCAATGGTGCGCATCAGGCTCGATTTTCCGGCGCCATTGGGGCCAAGCAATCCGAACATTCCGGAACCAATTTCGAGGTTAAGGTTGTCGAGGGCTTTTACGCCGTTGCCATAGGTTTTGCTCAGGTTGTTTATTTTCAGCTTCATGGTATAAAGGTTTAGGTTTTGATTATAAGTGAATGCCCTTAAGGTTTTGTTACAAAGAATTTAACATTTTTCTAAAAGTAAACTTTTTTTAAATTCAAATCACAAAAATTTATCAGATGTGTCTGCTTCACTTCTAACGATGGCAGAAAAACTTTGTACCTTTGCCCTTCATTATTGTATAATTTAATAGTATACGAAGCGGTTGCTTTGTTCCCGGAAAACCATGTTAGAAGATAAAAACCAACAGCGCACCTCGATTTCCCAATTGGGGGAATTCGGGCTCATAGAACACCTGACCAAAAATTTTGATGTCAAACAGCCTTCTACCCTGAAAAGTATAGGCGATGATGCGGCTGTGCTCGATTTCAAGGACAAAAAAGCCGTCATCTCGACTGATTTGCTTATTGAAGGCGTGCATTTTGACCTGTCATACATGCCGTTGCGCCATTTGGGGTACAAAGCAGTGGTAGTCAATGTTTCTGATATTTGTGCGATGAACGCCAAACCCACCCAGATTACGGTGTCGGTAGCAGTGTCGAACCGTTTTCCTTTGGAAGCCCTCGAGGAATTGTTCGACGGCATCAATCTGGCAGCCAAATTTTATAATGTAGATGTGATTGGGGGCGACACGACTTCTTCGCAAAAAGGATTGATCATTTCGGTTACTGCTATTGGTGAGGCCAATCAAGACCAAATTGTATACCGAAGTGGTGCCAAAGAAAACGATTTGCTGGTAGTGACCGGCGATTTGGGTGCTGCCTATATGGGATTGCAGGTTTTGGAACGCGAAAAGCAGGTATTTCAGGTAAACCCAAACAACCAACCTGATTTAGACGCTTATTCGTATTTGATAGAAAGGCAACTGAAACCGGAAGCGCGCCATGACATCAGGATTTTATTGGAAAAACTGGAGGTCAAACCTACTTCGATGATTGACATTTCAGATGGTTTGTCTTCAGAAATCATCCACCTCTGCAAACAGGGCAAGGTGGGCTGTAATTTATTTGAGGAAAAAATCCCATTGGACCCGCAGTTTATTACGGTTTGTGAAGAATTCAACATTGACAGCACCACAGTGGCCATCAACGGCGGCGAAGATTATGAACTCTTGTTTACCATCGCCCTGGAGGATTTTGACAAGATAAAGGCCAACCCGAATTTTACGGTAATCGGGCACATCACACAGGAAAGCGAAGGCTACCACCTGATTACAAGGGCCAATACCAAAATCCCGCTCAAAGCCCGTGGTTGGGATGCATTGGAAGCATAAAAAATAAAAAAATCCCCTTCTGTAAAAGAGGATTTGAATCTGTCTGCTGTTTGGCTTTTTTAAAATATCCGGGACTTACTTGACCATCATGCCGTTTTCCTTGGCTTCGTTGACCAATTCCTGATCGGTGTAGTGTTTTTTTCCGATGAGTTCCTTCATGTTTTCAATGCGGGTTTTTACCGAACTGGAAGAAATCGGAATGTATAAGGCCACATCTGCGGCAGGAATACCTTTATTCAAAAAGTGCAAGATTTGGCGGTCGATGACATCGACGTATATTTTTTCTTTCTGTTGTTGGTTCAGGAACTTGATAACCGAATCGCTGTAAAATTTTTCCCCTTTAATCACCGTGTCTATCGCCAGCATCATGTTGTCATAGGTAAGGTCATTTTTTATAACGAGGCCGAGCGGATTGATTTCGTCGATAATTTTTTGGACTTTGAGGCTTTCGGAATGCATCGTCAACAGGACAATTTTGCAATCGGGCATGGCCACGGTCAATAGTTTGGCCAAATCTTCGCCGGTCTGGATATTTTTTTCTTCGTAAACCGGCATACTGACATCGAGGAAGGCGAGATCAAAAGTAGCGCCGTTATCATTCATGATGGCTTCATAACCCGTTTTGCAGTCGACGGCCTGGGTAATGGTAAATTCAATTTTTTTGTTAGGAAATCGCTTAATCACATTTTCATATCCCTGAATGATGAAGGGATGGTCGTCTACGATTAAAACTTTAATGATTTGGGTCATTGGGGTTATAATTTAATTGTTTTGTTTTCGAGCGGAAAAGTAATAATTATTTTTGAACCTTTACCGATTTCTGATTTAATATCGATAATCCCCTGGCACTGCTGGGTTCTCGAAACAATATTCTTGATACCGATGCCCTTGCTCTTTTTGCTGTTTACATCATAGCCCACGCCATCATCCTCGATATTAAAGAGTAGGTTTCCTTTTTTATCTTTCCGGAAATGGACCAGGATGTTTTTGGCTTCGGCGTATTTATTGATGTTTTGCAGGGCTTCCTGTAAAATACGGTACAGATTGATTTTTGAAGTATTGGGCACCATATCCCAATCGATGTCTACATCAATAATCGATTTGATTTTTGCCGGATTGATTTTCGCCTGTTGCTCGAGCAAATTGTTGATGATGGCCACGAAGTTGTTGATCAGCACCAGATTCTCGCGGTTAAGCTCATGGGAAATGTCACGAAGATCCTGTTCAATCAATTGTAATTCATTGAGGTATTCCAAACGCTGCTGCTTGGATTCCTCATCATCGTGGTTGTTCAATCCATCCAGATTGAGACGCAAACCGAACAAACGGCCCAGCACCCCGTCATGCAGCTCTTTGGAAATACGCCTTTTTTCCAGGTCGCGCCCCTCTTCCAACTGGTTTTGATGCGAAATAATGAGTCGGTAAATTTCTTCATTGGCCTGTTGTTGTGATTGCGTTAGGGCCAGCTCCCGCGAACGCGACCGCTGGATTCTGATAAAAAAAAGGAAGCCTCCGATGAAAATCGCTCCTATAAAGTAGTTGAGGATGTTGCGGTTTTTGGCTTCGAGGGAATCTTTTTCTTTGATGAGTTCGTCAGTTTCGAGTTCTAAACGTGCGAAGCGATCTTTAGAATTACGTTCAACTGTCTGTATGCTGTCATTAATACGTGTATAATCTTCGGAATATTTTTTAGCCAATTCTGTATCAAAAGCTGATGCCTGTTTCATTGCCGATAAATAGTTAATTGGATCCTTTGACTTTATAGCCAACATTAGCGACTTTTTTGCATATTGAGAAGATATTTTCTTCATCCCTCTTTTTTGATAATATTCCGACAGGTGGTTATTACTAATAACAAGTGATGTAAAGTTACCCAGATTTTCACGTATTTTAAGTGATTCAAGAAATAAGCTTGGCAAATTATTGTAATCCTCTATCTGTAGTTTACAATATGCAAGATTGTCAATTATGTTTGAATATAACTCTGGCGAATCCTTCTTAATAGCAGAATCAATCAATGAAAGCTCATAGTTTTTAATTGCTTGTTTATAGTTTCTCATGTTTTGATATACAAAACCTAGGTTGCTCAAGCAAACTACTTCTTGATGTTCTTCATTTTGAAGTTTATTGTCTCTAACAGTCTTAAGGGCATCATTTAAAAAATCAATGGATTTTTCGTAATCTTTAAGTTCGTTGTATACGAGGCCTAATTGGTTTTGAGTTCCATACAATTTATCCTTTTCATTCGACCTTTTAAAAATATAGTAAGCTTTTGATAAAGATAATTCTGCTCCGAGATAATTGTTAACTTCATATTGAACCAAACCTTTATTAAGAAGAACAGTTCCTAAATCTACTTCTTGCTTTAACTGTTTGTATATTTTCTCCGACTTTAAATAGTATATAAATGCACTATCATATACTTGTGTGTTTTTGAAGTAACCTGCCCGATAACGATAAATTTTTGAAAGTGCTATTGTATCATTCGCAACAATTGCTTTCTTCATAAGATAGAGGGACATTCTATTGAAGTTATTCCAATCTTTTAAAGAATAAAGTTTATATGATATATTGAAAAGCGAATCCCTATTTGTTGAGGTATTCTTTAGCGTTGATAAAATATCGAATGCTTTATTAATCGCAACAATCTGTTTATCTTTTGAAATATTTTGATCGTTTGATTTTTTAATAAAATGTGTAAGACTGTCGTTGACTTTAAGTTCGGACAATGTAGTTTTTTTCTTAGTGCACCCAAAGATTAAAAACGCAACGAAAAAAAGTAAAAGCTTTTTCAATTAAAGTGGATTTCATTCAAAAGTAATAAAAAAAAAAAAACCATCAATTAAATTGATGGTTTTCTATTTATTTTGTTATTGATTATCTATTCGCCTGTCGTACTAGTTCCTTTTCCATCCCTTCCTCCAATTGCAAATTCACCAGTTGTGCTTGTTCCTTTTCCATCTCTTCCTCCAATTGCAAACTCACCAGTTGTACTAGTTCCTTTTCCATCTCTTCCTCCAATTGCAAGCTCTCCAGTTGTGCTAGTTCCTTTTCCATCTCTTCCACCTATTTCACTTGGTGTATTAAAAGATGTCAACACCATCATCAAAGAAAATAATCCGATTATTAAAAATGATTTTTTCATAATTTCTAAATTTTATTTTTTGTTAGACTTTGTTTGGGGTAAAGCCATTTGATAATTCAATCAACTGTTTGGGGCTTTTACACGACAAATCTACGGTGGTGCCGGGCTTCGGTTAGTATACTTTATAGTGTATATGGTGGATGGGTGCCATTCGTGAGTGAATGGATGTCAAATCTGGGTGGATGGACAATTTATAAAAACAGGTAGTTTTACGGGGTAAAAATATTGATTAAAAATATGTAAATTAATGAAAATCAATTGTTTAAATAAAATATTCGACATAAGATTTTCGATGAAGCTTGTAATGAGAGCCATCAATAAAGAAGTGATCGCTTGGCAAACTATCCGCAAATTATTGGATGGCCGTAAGAGGAATGACTATCATAAGTGTAGTACCATTATGGATATCCGATTGAATATCAAAACTGCCTTTTAGGAAAGTGACACGTTGGAGTATGTTTTTCAGACCGATGCCCTCCTTGGTCTTTTCGGGATCAAAACCAATACCATCATCGGTAATGGCTAGGTAGAGGTGATTTTGTGTGAGGGTCAGGCTGAAAGCCGCTTGCTTGGCCTTGGCGTGTTTGTTGATGTTGTTGGCCGCTTCCTGGACAATCCGGTACAAATGCATTTTGGCTTCATTGGTGATGGCATCCCAATCGATGCCGGAGTCTATATCTAGATTGTATTGGGTTTTTCGGTGATTGTTCTGTAAAGTTACGAATTGTTCAAGCAGGGTTTTAAAACTGCCTTTTCCGTTGAAATTTTCCTGGTTCAGGTTGTGGGACAAATCGCGTATCTCATTCTCAATATCCCTTATATCGGCTATATAACCGAGGCAATTGGCTATGGTTTCTGGGTCGTTTTTTCTTGACAGCACAAATAAATTCATCCGAGTGCTTACCAGCCGGTTCATAACGCCATCATGAAGTTCCAGCGCAATCCGTTTTTTTTCGAGTTGGCGGGCTTCTTCAACTTTTGATTGTTGTTCCAACATCAATTGGTAAATTTCCTCATTGGTTTGTTGCTGGTTTTGGCGCAGGTGGAGCTCCTTTTGCCTGGCCCGTTGGCGGTAAATGACAAATAGCAATATGACGATAAGTAAAACCCCCGAAATCACTGAGGCTATAAGCCATTTTTGTTTTACTGCTTTATCTTTTTCCTGGGCGATTTCATCGGTTTCGAGTTGAATTTTATAGAACTGGCTGCGCGCCTTTCTTTGTTCAAATTGCAGGCTGTCGTTCAGATGGTGGTATTCTTTGATGTACTGTGGGGCTTTTTCCTTGTTTATAGAACCTGAATGACTTAGTGTAATTAGATAATAATACGGAGCTTTAGCATATTTAGCTAATTGAACCGCTTTTTCTGAATAAGAAATTGCTTTGGTAGTATCTTTTATCCGTAAATAATATTCTGATAAATAAACGTGACTTATGGCACATTCATTTTCTTTTAACTTAAGGTTTTTAAATATTTTTATTGCTTTTTCAAACAGTTGCGGAACATTTTCGTAGTCCTTCAATTGCATTTTACAATAACCTAAATTGGTGTATAAATAAGCAAAAATCAATTTATCATCTTGATAATTTTTTTTGTTTTGAATTGCTTTTTCAAAATATTGGATTGCAGTATTGTATTTCTTTTGTTCTTTATATGAATTGCCTATATTATTTAGACTCGTATTAATAAAATTGAATTTTGCTTTTTTTACAGAGAGCTTTAGACTGATTGCTAATTTTAATGCTTCCTTATGGGTTTCTATTGCTCTGTCATAATTTTTTAAATTGTGGTCAATATTTCCTAACTCTATTAAAATTTGATATTTTAATTTGTTTGGTTTTTTTTCTTTTATTAAATTAAATGCTTTTCTTTCTGAGACTTCAGCACCCAAATAATCATCCATTTCTAATTGTAATAATCCTATATAGAAATGAATTCTTGCAGTTTCATCTACATTTTGTGTTTTTTTATAGAATTTTGCTGCCTTGATATAAAAATAAAGGGCTTGATTCTGTTGATTATTTTTTTTATAATATGACGCTCTATATCTATAAAACCTAGCAAGATTAAGTGTATCATTTGCTTCAACTGCTTTTTTGAAGTGTATTTTGCTTACACTGAAATATCTTTTTGCGTTTTTTACCGCACTATAATTAAAGGCAGTCTGACACAAATACCACCTCACTACCGTGTCATTTTTACTTAAATCTATCAACCCAAATGCCTTTTGGTTCCATTTGTTTCGTTCTGTATTCGTGAGGGAATCATTGCCTGCCCATTTTAAGTATTTCTCAATAGAATCGTTCCTCGAAAGGTCTTCGCTTGTTTGCTTTTGGGTACAACAAAGCAAGAGAAGCATAAAAGAAATGAGCATAAAGAGGAGGCTTTTTTTCATGAAAGAAGATTTTGACCTATTATAAAACCAAATATAAAGATAAGTGAGTCTCACATCATTGATGGAAACCCACTTTCTTTATCCTTATTTAACCAGCTTATTTTTTACTAAAAATCAAATACCCAAAAACGAGCGTTGAAATACCAATAAAACCATACAGTATCATCAACTTGACAGCATGACTGATATCAGTTGCCTGGATGATGAATTTGTAAATAAGGATTAAACATATTGGTACAAACTGCAATCCCTGCTGAAAAGTTTTGTTTTTGGCATTCATCCGATCTCTTTTTGACTATTTTAAATAATAGAAACATAGATTAAAGGTATAGTAATCATCTGTTTGGCTTTTAATCGTCTATGTTTCTATTTTTTTATTCAGGGTAAATTTATAAAGGGCTTAGTAATAAAAATTACAGTTTTTCTGTACATTTCAGGCTAAATTGGTCTTCATTTTTTTCTTCCCAAATATATGCCGCAGAGAACCACAACAGCAGGGCGGCGGGTTGCATGGCAAAAACCTTCCAGTGGATTTGATTGTATTCCGAAAATTCCTGATCAAGCCTTTTGCAGAACTCGTTTTTAGTGCTGTTTTCCTTTGATCCTGTGGCATAAGCCTTGATTTGCCTGATATAAAAGAAAACCGTAAAAATGGATTGAAAAGGTTGCAAATCGGTAAAGTTCCGGGCTATAAAATCTTCGTAAAGGCCAACAGCAGCTGTAGCATTCTCCCATTGGAATGTGGCGAGGAAGCTTTCAAAAACCAATTCCTCATCATCAGAGAAATCAATCTGAAACAGACTGTCCCTTATGATTTTCTTTTCAAGATAAGGAAGTATGTTATTTTGAAATGTAGCTTCCCTTAGGGTTTTCTGAAGTGAAACAAAAACCATCAGGCTGTCAAGTTCCTTTGAAATGTTAGGATTTACCCTTTCTGCACCACTGTTTTTTACAGCTCTTTTTTGGCATGACTTCTCTTGCAGTTCAGGAAGTTCCCCCTTTTCGAGCAGTTTTAGTTTTTCGCGTAACCCACTCTGTCCGTACGCTGCCTTGATTGGAAAAAGCAGCAAAACGAATACCGCGACTAAAATAATTTTCTTATTTTTGTCCATAATTTTTTAATTATTTGCAGTCCTGCTTTGTGTCGTCGAAAACATTTAAAGGCAGGGCTGCTTTTTTATGAAGTAAAGATATGCGGCGTCTGGGGATAAAATTTACAGTTTTTCTATATGTTTATCCGATACAAGTGACTGATAAGTAAAAGCTTGGTTTAAATGAACCCTTGTCTTCGGGCTTCCCGCAGGATGTCTTCATCTGTGCCTTTTTCGACCCCAAAAAAAACTTTTATGGCCGCTTTGCGTTTGTCTATGGCACTTACAGAAAGGTGCAGGTGTTCGTGAAGGTTCTTGGTTTTGATTCCTTGTGACAACAACAAAAGAATTTGCTGGTTGTAAAAATCCAGGATTTTTTTGTGGGTGCTGACTGCTTTGTCGAGTTTGTGGATGGTTTTACTGTAGTAGTTTTCGCCTTTTGCGATGGTATCAAATGCCAACAGGAGTTCTTCGGCGGTAAAATCGCTTTTTACCAACAACCCATTGGGCTTGCAGTTTTCAAAAATCTGGTATAAAACCAATGATTCGGTGTGTGAGGTAAGTATAATGATTTTTGCCTTGGGCAAATATTGTCTGATAACCGGCACCAGATCAGTTCCGGAATGCAGGTTTTTTTCTAAAAAAGGCGGGAGCGTCACATCAATCATGACGATGTCAAATTGGTCCGGACCGGAAGCCGATAAAATACGGTACGCCGATTCGCAGTCGTGTGCCTGCTTTATATTTAATGGCGTTCCGGCGAGGTTATAGGAGAGTATTGATTTGTAACCTTCAATAATAGGGGCGTGGTCGTCTACTATAAAGACGTTAAGTAATGGGTTCTGCATGGCGTGAATGGTAATTGAAATTGCTCAACCAAAAATAACAGGTTTTTTACAATTAAAAAAGGGTGTTTTTCCCCTTTTTATTATATCTCCAGATAATTGCCCGAAGCAATGGTGGCAATAATGGCATCGATATTCTCCTTGTAAGATTTGGAGAAAGGCAATTTATTGGTAGAATCCTTGATGTGGCATACCGCATTTCCGGTGTGGATGCGCGATACATAATCGATATTGACTATATAACTGTTGTGAATGCGGACAAAAGGATAGTCCAACACCCCTTCAAAATGCTTCAGCGTCTTGAATGCGGTAATCATTTCGCCCGAATGCAGGTGTATGTCGGTAGAGTTGTTATCGGCCTGCAAATAGCAGATATCTGTTGCCTGAATGTACCGGTAATCGCCATAAGACTTCACACAGATTACCAGCGGTTTGTTGGGCTGACCGGCGTTTGGAAAGCTTACTTCAGCAGCATTGGCCTCAGATGCAACGATAGCCTTTACGGCAGGTTTGTTTTCGGCTGGTGCGTCTTCCGTTTCATTGTATTCCGGAATAATTGCTTCGTTTTCATTCCCTTCCCGAAAATCTTCTTCTGCAGTATCCACCAGTTCGCGTATCACTTTTTCTTCAAACAGCATATTGGATGTCAGGGAAGTATCTGCGCCGAGTTCACGGTTCAGGCGTGCTATGGTCTTGCGGATGTCTTTTTGCTGGATGGGTTGAATCAGGTAATCAAAAACCCCATATTTGATGGCTTCATAAGCCAAATCCCCATTGGAAGCCGTAATGATGATACGCGGTATCTGCGGTAAAAAGCGGTACAATTCATTGATGAGAGCCAAAGACAGGTCAGAAGCCTTGTTTTCTGGATCTATCCCCAGAAAAACAATACCTGGTTTGTGCTCCAAAATGCAGTCAAGGCCTTCCTCATAATTGGCGGCGGAAGCAACAAACTCAAGGCCCTGAAAACTTTCGGCTACGGCCTTGGTTTTCAAAACATGGTTTTGATTGTCGTCAATAATGATAAACGTTAACTTGTTCAATGCTTTACCGTTAGTTTGAGGCAAGCACGAGAAGATTAAAATCTATGTGATAGTCTTGGGGACTTTTTTTGGAAAAACAGCATTCGAAAACCCTTATTCCGTGACTAAAATAATGCAATTAATCTGATGATAACCAATTATGAAATACAAGTTTTCAACTTTTAGTTGTATGGGAAAAATCATCGGTGAATTGCACCAATTATGCCAAAAAAGCCACTGAAATCAATCGTTTTAAAAAGGTTTGATTTAAAATCCGGATAAGTTAATGAACAACCCATAGCCCAATTCCGGTGCTGAAGACAATCTTACCGGGAAATAAAAAAGCGGGCTATTCACTATTTACATATTGCGATATCATAAAATAAAAAAAACAACACAAGCATTTGTTTTTTAATTAGTTATAGTACTTGCTATGCAAAAAACAATACAAGCCAGATTATGGATTAGGTTTCAATAGGGAACTTTTATTATTTTTGAAACGGTTTAGCACAGAATGCTGGGAGATGATTCGTTTTTTATATAGTGAAAATTTTCACCTATTCCATTGACTGATTGCTGAATACATCCAAAAATAAAAAATCTAATATCGCAATATGGGAATTACCAAAACCTTCGGCTTCGCCTATAAAATCAATGAAATGGCCGATATCCTGAAAGCACTCGGAAATCCGGCAAGGCTTAAAGTCATCCAGCTGATTATGGCCAAACCCAAAAGTACCTGTGGTGATTTTCTCGAAATGCTGCCTTTGGCCCAATCCACGGTTTCCAAACATTTGTCAGAACTCAAACGGGTAAAACTCATCAAAGGAAAAAACGTCGGGAACAACATCTACTACTCCCTCAACGAGAAAACCTGGGAGCGGGTGAAAGAATTTGTGATGAGTGAGATTGTCCCTTCTGAAGAAGCATAAAAAAACCCTGCTGGCTTTTGGCTGCAGGGTTTATTGTATTGACACCGTATGATTTAGTAATTGATTTTCTCCAGCCTGAGCGAATTGCTGGCCGAAGACCCTTTTTCAGCTCTTTCACTAAAGAGGATATAGCCTTTTTTAGCCGGAATCGGAACAATCTTGCCGCCGCTTGTTTTTAGCGAAACTATCCTGTTTTCGAAGGTTTTGCCATCGTAGGTAATGGTTCCCAATACCCATTTGTTCCGTACTTTATTCTGATAGAAATAGATGTAAGTGTCAGGCGCTGTTTGCTGGGAGTACATAAAATCGAAACCGTCCTTTTTTTCAATTTCCTCACCGCTTATCGGCGGGTAGTCTAAGATACGTGAGGCTTTTTCGTATCGTTTGTAATCTGTCACTTTGAGTCTTGAATCAAATACGAACAAGTGGAGGTCCATGATGTGGGCAATGCTTCCCGTTTGGTGGCCTTCGCCCAAAATTACGAGTTTATCATCGTCAGTAAGCCTGTAATCAAGGAAGTGAATGCGACCGTAGCCTTTTATGTTACCGTGCTCGTTAAATTGTTCCTGGGTAATGTCTTGCCATTTAACAAAATCTTTGGACAACTCTTTCCCTGAGGTTCGGTCGTAAACCACTTTTACGTAGCCCTTTTTCTCGAGCAATTTGTATTCTCTTTTGTCATCAAATTTAAAAAGCGAGGCAACCAGCACCAGTTTGTCTTTCTTAAAAAATAATTTTTCATAATGGTAAATGTACTGGGTGTCTTTCAGTGGGATTTCAAACCGCTTTTTACCCGTGCGCTCATCAACCAACTGGAGGGAAAGGTCAATTGCAACCGTTTCTTTTGGTTTTTTGTGGTATTTTTTCAGGAAAACCATGTCAGTTCCGTCGGCTTTGAAATATTCGTAAGAGGTGGGTTTTTTATCGCCCTGCTCGTCAAAATTGAATGTCCATTTTTCTTTGAAATCCTGATCCATGTATTTGATTGACGGCGTTTTCCCCTTACCACTAATCTCAGTAATTACACCGCCTGTAGAAATAAATTCGTATTTGCTCGTTGCAAACCAATCTTTGAGTGTGAATTTTTTTTCGGGTTCAGGGCTAAGTTCGTGGTCCTTGTACTGCATCGGTCCGACGAGCGAGAAATCTTTCAGGTTCAATTTTCGGAAAGCAGGCGATGGGGCTACAGAAAAATACAAATCGTCCTTGATTTTTTTTACCCAAGTAATTCCTGGCTGTATTATTCTTCCCGGCCCATCGTAGGCATTTTGATTGAACTTGCCTGTGACAATTTCGTTCATGTTTTTGTCTGTAAGCACATAGAGCACCTCAAAGGTATTTTCGTCGGCTTTGTTGGTTTCATAAAGCGAAATGTAGCCATATACATCTTCGTTGTCATTGTCATCAACGATGACGTTGGAAGAGAGGAATTTTGCCGAAGACAATTTATCCAATTGGGATTTTTTTTGGGCAGATAAAACTACACAAAATAAAAAGGCGATAAAGCAAAGGGTTTTTTTCATAATATTCTATTTATAATAATCTATGATTTGATCGAGTTCTTTTTTCCGGATGTTCCGCACCAAACACAACACCTGGTTGTAGTCGTCAGGAAATATCGGATTTTCGACCTCTACATATTTATTCAAGGTAAGACTGTTGCGCGCATCCCGTATCTTGATCAGGTTTTCATAAAACATCTTCCTTAAAAATCCGTCTCGCGGACTTGACTTGAGTTTTAAAAGGGTGTAATACAATGATTTCCCATAATCTTCGAGATAGTAGAGCCCGAAAATGAATTCGTAACCACTTTGCTTATCGTGTGGCTGCTTTATGACTGGTTTATTCGATTCCTTGAGGGCAAATGCCTTTTTGAGGAAATCAATCCGCAAATCACAATCGGGATGCGTGCGCAGCGAATCGACATTCCAGAGTTTGACTTGCTTCTGGTAACTGTAACCGGCTATGTCGCTTGCAATCCATTCGTCCCTGAACTTCAGGTTGTCAACTTCAAAAAAAGTGACAAAATCATTTTTTACCAAAGAATCGTTACTTGGCTTGTCGATTTCCTTCAGTTTTTTGAGGGTCTGGATGGCATAATGTTCATTTTCAGGGTAGGCATTGCGAAAATACACATAGCCCAACGAATCAGCCTGGTATTCACATTTACGGCTTTCTTCCCGGTTGCCGTAAATGAGTTTTTTGACTAGTTTTTCGGCCAGTCTTCCCTTGTTATACTTTTCCTTTCCGATGAGCGCGGTTTGTTTCTTGAATTCCTTTGAAGTAGATCTTACCGCCCTCTCAAGCATTGAATTGTAAACGTGGTTCAGCTGCTGATGGGAAAGCTCGTGCGAAATGATATAGGCCAGTTCAAATTCGTTATCCATTTCGAGTAGCAACGGCAAATTGAGGACGACGATACCGCCCCCACAATTGTAGGCGTTATATTCCTCACTGATGGCCAACAGTAGTCTGATGTCGTGGAAGTTGGCAGCAGGATTGCCTTTTTTTATCTTTTCGAAAACCGACTGTATCAGTGGGGTATACTTGGAATGTTCGATGAAAATTCCTTTACTGATGAGTTGGCGGAAATCGGCCTGCTTTTCTTTATAACTGATAGAGAACTCTTTCCTGACGTTTTTGTCTTTGATCTGTGCAATCTCCTCTTCACCTTTTTCCGTTACGCCATCAAAATAGGCCACAACATTATTCCTGTATGCTACATTTGCCGTATCGAGTACTGTCTGTGCGTTGAGGAACAAACATCCGGTAATGAAAAGCATAAAAGAAAGTGCGCTTTTCATAGCCTTAAACCGTATTCATCAACCAATTGCGAACAGCTACTTCCTCATTAATAATGTTTCTCAAGGCACTGATGGCCACGCGGTCCTGTTTCATCGAATCGCGGTGGCGAATGGTGACCGTCTGGTCTTCGAGGGTTTGGTGGTCAACGGTAATGCAAAACGGCGTTCCCAAGGCATCCTGACGTCTGTAACGACGACCCACAGCATCTTTTTCATCGTAAGCTACTGTAAAATCCCATTTCAGGTCATCGATGATTTTCTGGGCCAATTCGGGCAAACCGTCTTTTTTGACCAAAGGCAACACGGCCGCTTTGGTGGGTGCGAGCACTGACGGCAAACGCAAAACGGTACGGGTAGAACCATCTTCAAGCGTTTCCTCTTGTAGGGAAGTTGCAAAAACCGCCAGGAACATCCTGTCAAGTCCTACGGAAGTTTCCACCACATAAGGCACGTAGTTGGAATTGGTTTCGTTATCGAAATATTGTAGTTTTTTACCTGAATATTGTTCGTGTGCCTTCAAGTCGAAATCAGTACGGGAATGGATGCCTTCCAACTCTTTAAACCCGAATGGAAAATTGAATTCGATGTCAGCCGCAGCATTGGCATAATGGGCCAGTTTTTCGTGGTCGTGGAAACGGTAATTTTCCTTGCCCAACCCCAATGACAAATGCCAGTTCAGACGGGTCGTTTTCCAGTATTCGTACCATTTCATCTCTTCGCCCGGTTTGACGAAAAACTGCATTTCCATCTGTTCGAATTCACGCATACGGAAAATGAATTGCCTCGCCACGATTTCGTTACGGAACGCCTTACCGGTTTGGGCAATACCAAACGGAATTTTCATCCTTCCGGTTTTCTGTACGTTCAAAAAATTGACAAAAATACCCTGTGCCGTTTCCGGACGCAGGTACAAATCCATGGCGTTTTCTGCCGAAGCCCCGAGTTTGGTACCAAACATGAGGTTGAATTGCTTCACGTCGGTCCAGTTGCGTGAACCGGTTTCAGGATCGGCTATTTCCAACTCCTCAATAAGTGCCTTTACATCATCCAAATCACCGTTACCCAGTGATTTGCCCATTCTTTCGAGGATTTCCCTTTCCCTGGAAAGGTATTCCATCACACGCGGATTGGTGGTTTTGTATTGTTCCTCATCAAAGGCATCGCCGAAACGTTCGCGCGCTTTTTCGATTTCCTTTTTGGCTTTGAGGTTGAGTTTTTCGGCATAATCCTCAATAAGGACGTCTGCGCGGTATCTTTTTTTGGAATCTTTGTTGTCAATCAAGGGGTCGTTGAACGCATCGACGTGCCCGGAAGCTTTCCAGGTAGTCGGGTGCATGAGTATCGCGGCATCGAGTCCGACGATGTTTTCATGCAGTTGCACCATTGCTTTCCACCAGTATTCACGGATGTTTTTCTTGAGTTCCACTCCGTTTTGTGCGTAATCATATACTGCACTGAGCCCATCGTAAATTTCGCTTGACGGAAAAATAAATCCGTATTCTTTTGCGTGCGAAACTACATTCTTGAATATATCTTCTTGTTTTGCCATGCTGCAAAAATATAAAAAGTGGCCTGAAAAAGAAGCTGTTTTTTTGAATTGCAAGGTTTTTTTGCTTAATTTTATTTTTATCTAAGCCATTTACCATGTTTCGAAGCCTGATTAACCTGTTTTTTCCGCCTGTTTGCTGCGGCTGCCAGACCTTACTGCTGTCTGGCGAAAGGGTGCTTTGTACGGCCTGCCGTCACGAAGTTCCGCTGACCAATTTCCACAACAACCCTAAAAATGAAGCCCTTTCGAAGTTTTACGGCAAAGTGCCCGTCGACTTTGCGGCCGCTTTGTTCTTTTTCCAGAAAAAAGGCATTGTGCAGCAGCTCATCCACCAACTCAAATACAAAGGCCACGAAGAGATTGGCACCATGATTGGGTTTTGGTATGCCGAAGAACTGCGTCAAACGCCCCAAATGCAGGAAATTGACTGTATTGTTCCGGTGCCCCTGCACAAAAGGAAATTACGCGAACGCGGCTACAACCAGGTTACTTCATTTGGCAAGGCCTTATCGGAAGGTTTGGATATTCCGTATAACGAAAGGGTGTTGGTGCGCCAGGTGTATTCCAAAACCCAGACCAAAAAATCCCTCCTAAAAAGGACTGAAGTGGCTACTGCCGTTTTTGATATCGATTTTGACGAGGCCTGCAATTACAATCATTTTTTATTGATAGACGACGTGATCACCACCGGATCTACTCTCGAAGCCTGCACACGTGTGTTGCTCAAGGTTCCGGATGCCAAGGTGAGTATCGTTTGTATGGCGATGTCGCAATAGGTTTGCAGCTGTGTCGGATAGCCCGGATGGCAATGGAAACCCTTGCCCGCAGGAAGCTGTTTTTTTGCCGGCGGGAAAGAACGACCAACGGAAGTTACTTTCCCGGCCTGGAAAAAAGGCTTGTTGCGGCAAGGTTGGAATGGACAGCCGGAGTGGCTTCTTATAATTTTGCAAAAATATTTGAGTTAACTAAATATAGTTGTTATTTTGCAGGATATAAAACCGAACCATGTTGAGAACGATAAAGTATTTTTTGATCCTGTTTGCCATTTGTGTGATTGGTTGTGCGAAAAGGGGCACGATTACCGGCGGGGCGAAAGATACATTGGCACCGGTTTTACGCAGGAGTTTGCCCCAAAACGGCGCCGTGAATTTTAACGGAAAAGAAATCAAACTGTACTTCAACGAATATGTAAAGCTCAAAAATGTATCCAAGCAACTGGTGATTTCGCCTCCAATGGCCAATGCGCCTGAAGTATTGCCTTATAATGCCAGCAAATACATTACGGTACGCCTCAGGGATACGTTGAAACCCAACACGACCTACAGCCTTAATTTCGGACAAAGCATTGAAGACAACAACGAAAGCAATGTGTTGCCCGATTTTAAATATGTTTTTTCGACAGGTCCCTACATTGACTCCCTGAAACTGAAGACTTCCTTCAAGGATGCGTTGGATAAAAAAGCAGACAAATTCATATCGGTGATGATGTATGAGGTGGATGCCGACTACAATGACTCGGTAGTATACAAAAAACCGCCCAGGTATGTGGTCAATTCGCTGGAGACTTCGGGCGTCATGCAATTGGAGAACCTCAAAAAAGGAAAATACCGCCTGATTGCTTTGCAGGACCTCAACAAAAACAACAAATTCGATCCGAAGCTGGAAAAAATAGGTTTCATAAAGAATTTTGTGACTTTGCCGAACGATACGCTTTATCAATTGGAACTGTTCAAGGAAATCTTGCCTTTCAAGCCATTCAAGCCTACCCAGGCTTCGGGCAACAGGGCCATTTTGGGTTATGAAGGCAGTACCAAAGACCTGCGCTATGAAGTAATGAAAGCAGGGCAACCCATCCCTTTCAAGGTAACCAAGGTGCCTCAGAAAGATTCCCTTCAGATTTGGTTTCCGCCCATAAAAAATGATTCTATTGCCATCAAGGTATCACAAAACAAGATGATTGCCTCTTTTGTATTGAACCTGAAAGACCAAAAAAAGGACACTTTGAGCATCCTGCCGGAACGTACCGGAAATTTACCTTTCAGGGAGCCGTTCACACTGAACAGTGCAACCCCTTTGGTGAAATTTGACAATGCCAAAATGAAGTTGTTCAATAAAGATTCTGTAGCTGTGCCTTTCACCACCAAATATGATGAATGGAACCAAAAATTGGTTTTTGACTTTGAAAAACAACCATTGGAGCAATACAAAATCAAGGTTTTGCCCGGTGCCTTAACCGATTTTTACGAAAAAACCAATGACACATTACAATTTGCTTTTAGCACAAAGAATACGTCTGATTTCGGAAACCTGAAGGTCATCCTGGAAAATGTGAAGCGTTTCCCGGTCATTGTAGAACTTACTGACAACGAGGGGAAAGTGTTGGCCTCGCATTATTCCGAAAAGGAAACGACCATCGATTTCAACTTGGTCGAACCCAAAAAATTCACGCTGCGGCTGATTTATGATGATGATAAAAACGGCGTTTGGACACCCGGAAATTACAGGGAAAAGCAATTGAGCGAAGAGGTCATTTACTTTCCGAAAGAAATCGATGTGCGCGCCAATTGGGATGTCGAACAGCCTTTTGACCTCAAGCAGTAATAGGTTCAGTATTTGATTTCAAAAACATCCCGGTCATCGAGGAACGCGAGTTTTTTCCTGGTTTCAAGCAAACTGTTTTTATCCAATTCCACTACAAAAAAACCCTCTTTTTCCTGTGGTTCTAGCAGGTAATTACCCAAATAATCAACTGCCTGTGAATGGCCGTTGTATTCGTGGTTGTTCCCGTCAGTGCCAACCCGGTTCACACCGATGACATAACACATGTTTTCAACGGCACGGGCCCTGAGCAAGATATCCCAGGCATTGACACGAACTTTGGGCCAATTGGCTACGTAAAGCAGTACATCGTAATTTTCTGTATTTCTTGCAAAAACCGGGAAACGTAAATCGTAACAAATGAGCGGACAAATCCGGAATCCTTTGTAATCGATAAGCAATCGGGAAGTACCTGCGGCATATTGCGCATCTTCACCTGCCAGGGTAAAACGGTGGCGTTTGTCATAGGTTTGAAGGCTTCCGTCAGGGAATACAAAAACCAGGCGGTTGTAATAGTGGTTGTTTTCCGTAATGACCAGACTTCCGGTAATGGCACAATTCCTGGTTTGGGCCAGGTTTTTCATCCAACTGACCGTTTCCCCCTCCATTGTTTCGGCTACGGCGGCAGGGTTCATCGTAAAACCGGAAGCAAACATTTCGGGCAATACTATCAAATCGACATATTGCGAAATAGCATCTATTTGTTTTTGAAGGGAAGCCCTGTTTTCACTGGGGTTTTCCCAGAACAATGCGGTTTGTATCAGTGCTATTTTCATGGTTTATTTTAGGGTGATTTCATCGATAAAAATGTAGGCATCGCCCCCTGCACCTTGGTGCCAATCGGGTAATTTTCCGAAGTTGTGTGCGATAACCTTAATGTATTTGGCTTTTATCTTTTGGGGTAGCACAAGGCTGAAATCGCGAATTTTGTTTTCGGTTTCTTTCGGATCCAAGATATTATCGACCGTTCCGGCCCGAGTATAATTGATGTTGTCGTTTGAAGTAAAATAGTCCACTTTAGTTGGCATCAAAATCCAGGAGCGCGAATCCTGAAGGAAGGTAGCGTGAAAGCTACTGACTTCCTTTTCTGATTGCATATCAATAACCGCTTCAAAGTCTTGTGCCTGATAGCCCTGCCAATCGCCTTTGCGCCAGTTTTCAGTACCGTTGATGCCGTCCAGTAAGCCATCCGGGCCGCCAGCATGATATTGTTTGTCGTAAACCGATTTCAGGGCAATGGTGTAATTGTTGGGTTTTTTAAAAAAAGTGGCAGAGATGGTTTGGCTATGATTGTTTCCGTTTTTGATGTAGGCCAGTATGGTTGAAGTCGATGTGATTACAAATGGTTTGGTATAAGGGATATAAGTCATTTTGAGGGTGGTATAATCGACGTCTTTATCCAGTACTACATAGTATATATTTTGACTGCTGATTACGGAACTGATGCCAACGGATAAGGTGTCTTTAAACGATTTACTGGCTGCCTCTATTACCGGAACCGGGATGATTGTTGGCACTTCAGGTTTTATTTTTTTTGTTGCCGGAGGGGTGTCTTCATACTCTTCAGAATAATTATCAAAACTTCTTGCCTCAAATTCAGGGGTGTTTTTGGCCACACTTTTGGATGATTTGTCCTCAAAATTCATCTTGATTTTTTCAAAATAAGGGATGGTCCTCGTCCAGACGGTTTCTCCCGGAGTGACGGAATACAGGCCCATGGCGCTCAATACATACCAGGCGCTCATTTGCCCACAGTCTTCGTTGCCGATGAGTCCGTCAGGGGAATTTTTGTAGAAATTATCAAGTATAAAGTGAACCTTTTGGGTTGTTTTCTCCGGTTTTCCTACATAATTGTACAAGTAGGCCATGTGGTGGCTGGGTTCGTTCCCGTGGGCGTATTGACCGATCAACCCGGTTACATCTGCTTGCTCACGGCCAGTGGTTTTGCTTTCGCTGTTGAACATTTCGTCGAGTTTGACCTCAAATTTTTTATTTCCGCCATAGGCTTCAATCATGCCTGGAATATCCTGCGGCACGAAAAACGAATACTGCCAGGAGTTGCCTTCGGTAAAATTGTTGTTGATTTCACGCGGATCAAAAGGTTTATCCCAGCCCCCATTTTTCTTTGGGCGCATAAAACCGGTGTTCCAGTCAAAAACGTTTTTCCAACTTTGGGAACGCTGCATGAAATATTGGTAATCTTCCTGTTTGTTCAAGATTCTGGCCATCTGGGCGATACACCAGTCGTCATAAGCATATTCGAGTGTTTTGGATACACTTTCGTGCTCATCATCCATCGAGATAAACCCTTGGCGTTTGTAGAATTCCAACCCCAAATGGTCGAGCATGGCACTGTGTTTGGCGGCTGCAAAGGCTTTTTCATAATCAAAGCCCGAAATGCCTTTGGCCATCGCATCTGCCATTACAGAAACCGAATGGTAACCAATCATGCAATCTGTTTCGTTGGAGGCCAGTTCCCAAACGGGCAGCCTTCCGTCTTGTTCGAATTGTTTGAGGAAGGTGTTGATGAAATCGGCCGTGCGTTTCTTTTCAATCAGGGTGTATAACGGATGGGCGCTCCGGAAAGTATCCCAAAGCGAGAATACCGAATAATAGTCGAAGCCTTCCGCTTGATGAATTTGGTTGTCTCTTCCGCGGTATTTTCCATCTATGTCTTGCGCAATATTGGGTTGCACCATCGTATGGTATAAAGCCGTATAGAAAACCGCTAATTTATCTTGATTTGATTCGGTGATTTGGATTTTGGAAAGTTGTTGATCCCAAAGTTTTTCAGCATTCTTTTTTACTTTATTGAAATTCCAATCTTTTATTTCAGAACTATTTAGTTTGGCACCCTCATAACCGGTTGGGGAAAGGGCTACTTTTACCAGAATCTGCTCCCCTTTTTTGACTGTTTTTGAAAAACTGAGTGCCAATTCGGTTCCTGCAAAAAACGTATCGGTAATCTTCGCCGGGGCAAAAGCATTGTTGCGCACCGCAGTAATTTTCATCGGAACATTGAATTCAATCTGGGCATAGACGTATTGGTCTTTGGCCCACGCTTCACTCCTGCGCAGGATTTGGATGGTTTTATCGTTGATGATTTTTATATCGCCATATAGCAATTTATCCCTATGGTTCAAATCGAGGATGATGTTGGCCTGCCCGGGATTGTTGAAGGTATATTGATGAAATCCGACGCGTGCAGAAGCGGTTAAATTGACGTCGATTTGGTGTTTGTCGAGCTTTACGGAATAAAATCCGGCGGTGGCTTTTTCGTTGGTGTGCGAAAAGGAGGAAGCGTATTCTTTCGGGTTTAAATTGGGGGCTCCCATCGTAGGCATGAGCATGATGTCGCCATAATCGGTGCAGCCCGTGCCGTTCAGGTGGGTGTGTGAAAAGCCGTAAATGAGTTTGTCGTCATAATGGTAACCGGAGCAACCATCCCAACTGCCATCGATGCGGGTGTCGGGAGACAATTGTACCATTCCAAACGGAACCGTGGCACCCGGATAGGTGTGGCCGTGGCCACCGGTGCCAATCATGGGGTTGACATATTGGGAATAATTCTGGCTGAAACCCGTCAGCGAACACAACAGGACGGACAAGAAAAAAAACTGTTTCATTTTGGTGGTATTGAGGACCAAATATACCAAATTTTATCGAATACCGATGGGAAGAAAGTGTGCGTCAGGGCTCCTTTGTGGGTGGAGCGGCAGCGCAACCACAAAGATAGCGCAGAAAACCCGCCGCTTTTTCAGCGGGACGCCCACAAGATCCAACACAACAAAAAAACGCACCCTTAAAAAGGATGCGTTTGGCTTATTTTGGTTACTTTTTTTATTTCAAGCTCGCAGCCAGGTATTCCCTGTTCATGCGGGCAATGTTTTCGAGTGAAATGCCTTTAGGGCACTCGATTTCACAGGCACCGGTGTTGGTGCAGTTTCCGAAACCTTCTTCGTCCATCTGGCGCACCATGTTCATGACACGGGCAGTGGCTTCTACTTTTCCTTGTGGCAACAGGGCATATTGCGAGACCTTGGCACCTACAAACAACATGGCCGATCCGTTTTTACAGCTGGCTACACAGGCACCACAGCCAATACAGGCTGCCGCTTCGAATGATTTGTCGGCATCGTGTTTCGGGATGGGAATGGCGTTGGCGTCCATGGTTCTTCCGGAAGTGTTTACCGAAACGAATCCTCCGGCCTGCTGGATGCGGTCAAAAGAACTTCTGTCAACCACCAAATCCTTGATTACCGGAAAGGCCTTGCTCCTCCAGGGTTCGATATAAATGGTGTCGCCATCGTTGAATTTACGCATGTGCAACTGACAGGTCGTGGTGCCTGTGTCTGGCCCGTGTGCGCGTCCGTTGATGTATAGCGAACACATCCCGCAGATGCCTTCACGGCAATCGTGATCAAAAGCGACAGGCTCTTTGCGTTCATTTACCAATTGTTCGTTCAATTGGTCTAGCATTTCAAGAAACGAACTCGCAGTCGAAACATTGTCGAGTTTGTAGGTTTCCATGCTTCCTTTGGACTGGGCGTTTTTCTGGCGCCAGATCTTCAGGTTTATATTGATGTTTTTTGCTGCACTCATAATATCTTATTTGTAATTTCTAGCTGCAATTTTGATAAACTCGTATTTCAATTCTTCCTTGTGGAGTTCTGATTGGTTGATGTCGTTTCCTTTGTATTCCCAAGCACCCACGAAAGAGAAGTTTTCGTCATCACGAAGGGTTTCGCCTTCCGCGTCCTGGTATTCTTCACGGAAGTGTCCGCCACAGGATTCGTTGCGCTGTAAGGCATCACGTGCCATCAGTTGCCCCAAGTCAAGGAAGTCGGCCACACGCAGGGCTTTTTCCAATTCGGGGTTGAGTTCTTCTGCGCTACCGGGAACGAAAACATCTTTGTAAAATTCTTCTTTCAGGGCTGCAATTTCTGCAATGGCTTCGGTTAGTCCGGCAGCGTTACGGCCCATTCCGACCTTATTCCACATAATCAATCCCAGTCTTTTGTGAAAATGATCGACGGTTTTGGTTCCGTTGTTGTTTAGGAATTGGTCAATGGTTTCTTTCACCCTGCGCTCTGCATCGATAAATTCGGCGGTATCGGTGGCTATTTTTCCGGTACGGATTTCATCGGCCAGGTAATTTGAAACGGTATATGGCAAGACGAAATAGCCGTCTGCCAAGCCCTGCATCAAGGCAGAGGCACCCAAACGGTTGGCTCCATGGTCTGAGAAATTGGCTTCCCCGGCCACAAAACAACCCGGAATGGTCGATTGCAGGTTATAATCTACCCAAACGCCTCCCATGGTGTAGTGCACCGCAGGATAGATTTTCATTGGGGTTTCATAAGGATTCTCGTCGGTAATTTTCTGGTACATGGTAAACAGGTTGCCGTATTTTTCCTCGAGCCACTCTTTACCCAGTTTGGTGATTTCCTCTGGGGTCGGATTATGGTTTCCTTTGGCGTAAGCACTTTGTTTTCCTTTGTTCTGGATTTCGGTAGAGAAATCAAGGTAAACACCCTCATTGGTGTCATTGGCTTCAATCCCACGACCTTCGTCACAGACTTCCTTCGCTGCCCTGGAAGCCACATCACGTGGCACTAAATTTCCAAAAGCAGGGTATTTTCTTTCGAGGTAATAATCACGGTTTTCTTCGGCAATCTGTGTCGGTTTCAATTTACCTGCACGGATGGCTTCGGCATCTTCTTTTTTCTTCGGTACCCAAATACGCCCGGAGTTTCTTAAGGATTCTGACATCAGGGTCAGTTTGGACTGGTTGGTACCGTGTACCGGAATACAGGTCGGGTGGATTTGCACAAAACAAGGGTTGGCAAACAAGGCGCCTTGCTTGTGGATTTTCCATCCTGCTGTAACGTTGCTTCCCATCGCATTGGTGGAAAGGAAGTACACGTTTCCGTAACCTCCGGTGGCAATAACCACAGCGTGGGCTGAATGTCTTTCGAGTTTTCCGGTAACCAGATCACGGGCTATGATGCCTCGGGCCTTACCATCAACTTTAACAATATCCAGCATTTCATGACGGTTGAACATTTTCACGCGGCCCAACCCGATTTGCCTAGATAAGGCAGAATAGGCACCCAGCAACAATTGTTGTCCGGTTTGTCCGGCTGCGTAAAAGGTACGTTGTACCTGGGTTCCTCCAAACGAACGGTTGTCGAGCAATCCGCCGTAATCACGGGCAAACGGAACACCCTGCGCCACACATTGGTCGATGATGTTTCCGGAAACTTCGGCCAAACGGTGTACGTTGGCTTCACGGGCACGGTAATCGCCTCCTTTGATGGTATCATAAAACAGACGGAAAATACTGTCTCCGTCATTCTGGTAATTCTTGGCTGCGTTGATTCCGCCCTGGGCCGCAATCGAATGGGCACGGCGAGGAGAATCCTGAAAGCAGAATGCTTTTACATTGTATCCCATTTCACCCAGGGAAGCAGCAGCCGAAGCACCTGCCAACCCGGTTCCTACAACGATAATGTCAATTTTCGGACGGTTGTTTGGCGCCACCAGTTTGAGGTGGTCTTTATAATCAGTCCATTTTTTGGAAATATGGCCTTCTGGTATTTTGGAATCTATTTTCATTGGGATGGATATTAGTGATTAAAATGATGGAATAATGCGATAAAGATGAACCCAAACGGAACGATTATCGCAAAAGCATATCCTAATTTGCAAATGGCTGGTGAGAATTTGTTCCTGATTCCCATTGATTGGAAAGCAGACCCGAAGCCGTGCCACAAGTGGGCAGACAGCAACAGAAAGGAAACACAGTACAAACCGGTGCGTACCGGACTCTCAAATTTGTGTACGGTTTCGGCATAATAGCGGGTTTCATCCAGCGGATTGACGTCTACGTATTTGTAAACCATTTCCGGAATCCAGAAATCATAAAAGTGCAATCCGAGAAAAGCCAAAACCACCAAACCGGAGATGATCATGTTTCGGGAAGCCCAGGAAGAATTGGCCGAGCCATCATACTTGGCATAACCGATAGGACGGGCGCTCCTGTTTTTCAATTCGAGTACAAAACCCATCACGAAGTGGAAAACCACCCCAAAAATCAAAATGGGCTGTAACAGGTATTGGACCAAGCCGTTATTCCCCATAAAGTGGGAAAATTCATTGAAGGTATCTTCGCTGATGACCGAGGTGAAATTGACGAAAAAGTGAAGTGCCAAAAAGGAAATTAAGAAAAGTCCGGAGAGCGCCATAGCGACTTTTTTTGCTATGGATGACTTTAACATGCCAGATGATGCCATAATTGCGTAAATTTTGTTTAAAAAATCACACAAAAATACACCTATTTAACATTATCTACAACCTTTTCAATATAATTTATAATGAATTTAAAGTGCGTTTAACAGTAGTTGAAGCACAAGCGCAAAATAATTGGTTTTTGGCCCAAAAGATGAAACAAAACACTATTTGACATAGGTTGGGATAAGGCCCCGCAACCCCATATCGACCACATTTTCACCGGCTGCCGGTTCGTATTTGCCGTCAGGTGTACCCATTTCGTGCCATTCAAAACTCTGATTGATGGAAAGCGACAAGGTCACTACGACATTTCTGGTTTCGTTTCCGGTAATGGTCAAAGGGGTGGCAAATTGTCCGGTTACCACGCACGATCCTGCAGGAATGGGCGACGTGGCCGCCAAAGGGTTGGGTACGGTCGTGGCGTTGGCCGGTGCCTGTCCGGAAGAAGAATAAGGAAAATCATTCAATGCAAAAGCCCAATAGCCTTGTGCCCTGTTGCCGTTTACAGGGAAAGAACTGTTACCGATAGAATGGGTATCAATATACGTATTGAAGCCGACAAAACTGGCCAATGTTCCCGGATAATCCACTCCGGCACTGCGCACGTTGATTTGGTAATTTTGGTAGGAGAGCGACACACGCAGCCATTCATAATTTCCGGCAGCCAACTGGCTCAACGGAATTTCAAGGAAGGTTTCGTCCTGGGCCACAATTTTTGCCTGACTGAAATCGATGGCATTGCTACCACCCAGGGTGGTTTCAGGCGCATGATAGACTACGGCACCTTGACCGAGTTGTGTAAAAGCTGTCGGTGCAAATTCGAGGTAATGTGCTGAAATGGTATTGAAAATGGGGGTTTGCGCCGCATTTCCTGCCGCCATCGCCGAAGGCTGCCCCAAATTATTCAACCGCACCTGGGTTGGGTTGAATTTAAATTTCACAATCAGCATGGGCTCAGAAGTCGTATCGTCTTGGTTTTCGCACGATAGAAAAGTAAGGCCGGTCAAAAACAAGCCTGCAATCAAAAATAGCTGCTTCATCTGTGGTATGGTTTGTTGTTTAAATGGCGACGACAATACTACATTTATTTTGCGTTATGGCAAATCAGTAGGTTTTGGTGACGTCTTCATCTATAACGAGAATGTAGTCGGCTTTATTGTAATTTTCCTTTTCGAGCTTTGAAATATCTTTCTGCTCGACAGTGGAAACCGTCAGGATTTCGATGCCCGGACGGTATTTTTGGAGGTACCAGTAAATGGCTTCAAAGTTATCGGAATGATAGCTGCCATTGTAATGGATGAAAACCGAATCTTCCTTCAGGTTTTTGTTGATGAAATAGGCCATGGTCGCATCTTTGACCGCTTGCGCCTTGGGCATATTGGGCGAGGCATGTTCGCCCATCATTTTCATCATCCCTACATAACCAGGCAGGTTGGCATCATACAAAATGGGTAGTGGTGCCATCCAGGCTTTTTCATTATCGGGTAGGGCTTCCAAGACCTCAAACCCTTTTTTGGATACCATCGAGGCATACCTTCTTGGGATATTGGTGGCTACAAACGGCAGGTTTTTTTCCTTGGCAAAATCAACCAAGGGCTTGTAATCGGTTTTGTAATTGGGCCACAACCGCGCGGTCGAATCGAGTTTTTTCTGGTCGATTTCGCCTTTGAGGTATTGATTGAGTTGGGTTTGGTTGTCGGCTTCAATCATTTCGGCACCCAGCACCACAGGGCGTTTTTCAGCAACATCTTTGGTCAGTTCCAATTGCAGCCAGTGGGCGATGGCATTGTCATGGAACTCGCCAAACAGCACCACCTGCGTCTGTAAGGATGATTTCAACAGTTTGCCGTAACTGGTTTTTTTGCCGTTTTTATCGAACAATTGGTAGGCTTTCTTTTCCTGGGCCTGGAGTGACAAAGAAAAAAGAAGTATCAAGGTGAACCAAATGGTTTTCATAATGGAAATTTTTATAAAAATAAGGTTTTCGGAACGCAATCAAAAGTATTTGCATGAAATTGAATATTTTTGTCCAAACAACTTCTGTGAAAGCTACCGCGAACCTTTCCCTTTTTCTTGACTACCTGCAACAATTTGTGGTACCGGAAGACCCTGCCGTGAATTCACTCATAGACCAGGCAGCCCATGCCTTTGCGCCTTTGCAGCTCAGGAAAAATGAGTATTTTGTAAAGGAAGGTGAAGTTTGCCGGTATTTCTGTTATGTGGAAAGCGGGATTTTACAGCACGCCATTGCAGCAGACGGGGAAGAAAAAACCACTTACCTCGCCCTGCGTCATTCGGTGACTTCCTCACTGAACAGCTTTTTGAACGGCATTCCGTCACGCAAAAGCATCAAGGCCCTGTCAGATTGTACGCTCTGGGTGGTGGACCTCAAAACATTCCGGGAACTGATTGCCCACAATGCCGCCTTTCAGCAGTTTTATTATCATGTCATCGAACGGCAAATCTGCCTGATTGACGATTACCGCATTGATTTGCTGACGTTGACCCCGGAGGAACGCTACAAAAAACTGTTGGCTACCGAACCCAAATTGCTGCAGGAAGTACCCCTGCATTACCTGGCCTCATTTTTAGGCATTTCTTCACGGCACATGAGCCGGATCAGGAGCAACGTGAAATAGCAGATTAAAATTAATGCGGCTGAAATTAACGCCTTTTGGCTACTGCCCAATGGTAATCTTTCTGTAAATTTACATCCATCTAATCTTTAAATTATTCAATCTTTTTAATTCCGAAAAATGAAATACCACCAAATAGACCGCAGCCTTTACATCAAAAACAGGGCGAAATTTACGGCCGCCATGAAACCCAACAGTGTGGCGGTTTTCAATTCGAATGACATCTATCCGGTTTCCGCAGACAGCACCCTGCCGTTTGCCCAACACCGCGACATCTTGTATTTGTCGGGTGTTGACCAGGAAGAGAGCATACTGTTGCTTTTTCCGGACGCGCCTTACGAACACCTTAAGGAAATACTGTTCCTGAAAGAAACCAACGAACACATTGCCATCTGGGAAGGGGAAAAACTGACCAAGGAAAGGGCCTTCGAAGTGTCTGGGATCAAATCTGTCATCTGGTTGCAGGATTTCCATAAAACCCTTAAGGAAGTCATGGCTTATGCCGAAACCATGTACATCAATACCAATGAGCATTACCGTGCGGTGATTGAAACCGAAACCCGTGAAGCGCGTTTTGTAAAATGGTGGAAGGAAAATTATCCGGCACACAAAGTCGAAAAATCCAACCCGATTTTACAGCGTTTGCGCTCGGTGAAAGAAAGCGAGGAGCTCGATTTGATACAAACCGCCTGTGACATCACCGAAAAAGGGTACCGACGTGTACTGAATTTCGTGAAACCCAACGTGATGGAATATGAAATCGAAGCCGAATTTGCCCATGAATTCCTGCGCAACCGTTCCAAAGGGTTTGCCTATACGCCGATTATCGCTTCCGGAAACAACGCCAATGTGCTGCACTATATCGAAAACAACCAACAATGCCGGGCCGGTGATTTGATTTTGCTCGACGTGGGCGCGGAATATGGCAATTATTCGAGTGACATGACCCGTATGGTTCCGGTTTCCGGACGTTTTTCTGACCGCCAGAAAGAAGTGTACAATGCCGTTTTGCGTGTGAAAAACGAAGCCACTAAAATGCTTGTTCCGGGGACTTTATGGAAACAATACCATGTGGAAGTGGGTAAAATCATGACCTCTGAACTGCTGGGTCTCGGACTCATTGACAAAGCCGACGTACAAAACGAGAACCCAGACTGGCCGGCCTATAAAAAATATTTCATGCACGGCACCTCCCACCACATGGGCCTTGACACCCACGATTACGGCCTGTTGCACGAACCGATGAAAGCCAACATGGTGTTTACCGTGGAGCCCGGTATTTACATTCCGGCGGAAGGTTTTGGTATCCGGATTGAAGACGATATGGTCATTCAGGAAACGGGCCCGGCCTTCAATTTGATGCGCAACATCCCGATTGAGGTAGAAGAAATTGAAGCAATAATGAATGCTTAAGGAAGAATAAAACGAATAGATTATAGAAAAAACGGCCTGCGGAAGTGGGCTGTTTTTTATTTTTATACGGAAGGAATCTTTTCAATCAACAAGGCATTTCCGGCCTTGTCAAAATAAGTACAGGTCATAGTGTCTGTTTCCACTATCCATTTTTCTATGCCGGATTTGGCACAATCTTCCAGAAACGTAAGGTAATCGGTTTGGCCCTGTTGGTGTGCCTTGATATCTGTTTTGAATTGCACGGCATTGCTTTCGGAAGCGACCTGAAGTATTTCGGGACGGCCTTGAGATGAAATGGAAAATCTGTTGATACCTTTGTAATTGGTGTTGTTGTCAAAGACAAAAGTTTCAAAAGAAGTAACACCCAAAGCAATAATATCCTGCATGTATTGTGGGAAATCGGCACCACTTTTTACTTTAGAATGGGCGGCCTGTATTTGTGTAAGTGTGAACATAATTATGTAAATTTTGATCTTTCAAAAATAACAGTTTTCCGATTGAAAAATCTAATTTTGCAACACGATACTATTTCAAAATGAAAACCCTCTTCCATAAAAATACCAAAATTTCCTATACCGAATGGGGTAAAGGCACTGCCGTGGTACTGCTGCATGGTTACTTGGAGAACCAAGGGATGTGGCATGCCTTTGTTCCGGAACTGTCGAAAAAATACCGGGTCATTACGGTTGATTTGTTGGGTCACGGCGAAACCGGCTGCCTGGGTTATGTGCATTCGATGGAAGACCAGGCCGATGTGGTGCATGCCGTTTTGCATGAACTGAAAATCAGGAAAGCGGTTTTGATAGGACATTCGATGGGCGGTTATGTGGCCTTGGCTTTTGCCGAATTGTATCCTGATGCCGTAAAAGGAATGGTGTTGCTTAATTCGACCTCAAAAGCCGACAGCGACGAGCGCAAAAAAAACCGCGACCGGGCGATTGTGGCCGTCAAGCAAAACTACGAAACCTTTGTTCGGATGAGCATTGCCAACCTCTTCAGTGAAGACAACCGCGAACGTTTGTATCCTGTGATTGAAAAAGTCAAACTCGAAGCTTTGAAAACGCCTTTGCAAGGCATTGTGGCGGCCTTGGAAGGCATGAAAATACGCAAAGACCGCGAAGTCATCCTGAATTTTGCCCCTTTCCCGATGCTGTTGGTATTAGGAAAAAAAGACGGCGTGTTGGTTTATGAAGAAAATGCCACACAGGTAGAAGGCACCAAAGTACCACTGGTGACTTTTGAGGACGGGCACATGAGCCACATTGAAAATGAAGCCGAACTTAAAAAGGTGTTGCTCGAATTCCTGAAAAAAGTCTAATTTATATCAGTTTCTCCTTGAATGGGCTATCCGGATTCAATATTTCAGACAATAAAACCAACAATTCTTCCTGGTATTTTTCGAGTATTTCCTGAGTGATTAAGGTGGTGGTGGTTTTATCCTGACGGAAACCAAAAGGCAAAAAGCCCGATTTTAAATTTTTGAAGGAAATAATCCCTGCTTCCATTTCCTGTCCGGCAGCCAAAGGTGCATACATGAAGGCATACGCCAACACCTGGATGATTTTGTCGTTTTTAAGCTCCTCAGTCAAACCATTCCATTGTTTGAGGGTCATGTTAGCTTTGGTGACGTTTCCGGTCTTGTAATCGACTATTCTTATTTTTGTTATTTCGCCTTTTTTACCCCTTAGTTCAATCCGGTCGACATTACCTGCAATTTTTACCGGAAACGGCAATGACGGATGCGCCAATTCCCGTTCGAGTTTGACCTCCAGCGCTATAATTTGTATGGTATCCCCTTCCTGTAAGGCATTTAACTCCATTTCGAGGAAATTTTTCACATGGCGTTTGGCCACTTCAAAAGCCAACAGGTTCCTGCCTTTCTTGATTTCGCCTTCTTTATAGATTTCCTTGAATTGCCGCAGTACTTCTGCTTCTATCATCCCGAGACAATTCGTCAGGTCATTTTCAACAAGGATTTTACCGGCGAGTGGTTTGTAGAGCTCCTCGAGGGTACGGTGGATGATGGTTCCGAGGGTATTGACGGCAATGTTTTCTTCGACCTCATCGGTTTCGGAAATGCGCAAAATCCGTTGAAAGTAAAACCGGATGGGGTTTCTGATGTAATTGGTCAATGACGAAGGGGAAAACCCTTTGTCAGCTATTTCGCGCAGTCGTTCCATAACGCTGTCGGTTTTGGGCACAACCAACTGTTCGTGGGCAATTTCGGGTACTTTTGGGTTATACAATTGGAAATCAATTTGGTGTTCGGGCTGTTTTTCTACTTCCAATTGGGCAATAAAGCGGCTTCTTTCTCCTGCATCCATACCTTCGCTGTCTGAATTGTACAGCAGGTAGACATTTTTGGCGCGTTGCAGCAAATGGTAAAAATGGTAGGTATAAATCGCGTCTTTTTCTTTGTAGGTTGGTAGGCCGTACTCTTTTTTTACATCATAAGGAATAAAAGAATTCATGCTTTTCCCGGCAGGAAATTTACCTTCATTGACCGAAGTGATGATGACCGTTTCAAAATCGAGCACACGGCTTTCAAGTACGCCCATAACCTGTAAACCATTCAGCGGCTCGCCTTCAAACGACACTTCAGCTACATCAATGACCTGTTTATAAATGGCATACAACATGGGAACCGAAACCATTTCGTGGTGGTTGGAGAAATAGGTAATGAGTTGGTTGATGACTTTAAAAACGCTGTATACAAAGGCGTTGGTTATTTTTTCCTCTTCGTTGTCCTTACTTAAATTGGATTTGATGAGTAACAGGATTTCCGACAGGTTTTCTAATATCAGGGAAGGATGGACATCCCATTTTTGAAACAGCAAGTTGAAAAGCGCATTGCCCTCGGGATGCAGTTCGCCAATTTTTTTGTGGACTATAAACGTAAAATTGTATTGGTTGATTTGGCGAACCAATGCTCCTGCACCTACATAAGGTTCAATTAGGGGATGGGTCAATATGTCGAGCACATCCTTGTAATAAAAAACGTAGTTAACCGGGTTTCTTGACAGTGCATTGGTATGCATTTTAAACAGTTTGGCTACCAATAATTGCGCCGGATTGTTCCTGGCGGAAAACCCCATGGTAATGTTCAATGCATTCACGTTATCGGGTAAGGCGTACAAAATGGGCAGCAACAAACTTTCTTCTCCCAATACCACTGCGGTGTTTTGCAGGTTGCCACCGTTGGCCTCACTGTGCTTCCTGACAATGTCACCCACTATTTTAGCCTGGCCGATTGACTTTGGTGTGCCGATTACCCGGATGTTTTTTTGTTGCTGGTAATAATTGGTTATCCATTCGTAAGGATGGCTTTTGTAATAAGGCCAGGTCGATTTGAAGCGTCTTTGGAAAAGTCCGGCATCGTGAAACGGATCGTTCAAAAAGGTTTCGTCAAGGTCCCAATAAATCCTGGCCTGACCTACTGAAAGTAAATGCTGTACGATTTTTTCCTCGGCATGGTTCAGGGCATTGAATCCGGCGAAGAGGAAAAACCTGGTTTTGTTGGTATGGGCAAAGACATTTAAATTTTTAACAGCTTCGCGGTAAATCAAACCCTGGTAACCCAGCTTTCTCTGTAGTAAATGGCGGTAAAATTCATGATAGTAAAGGGGTAGTTTTTTCCAGAAAATGAGGTATTTGTCAATGAGTTCGGTTCGTTTGTCAAGGTCTAATGACCAATGCTCGAGCTCTTTGATATTTTCGAGGTATTTCAGGATAACGTCAGGATCCAATAAATAACGGTCTATTTCATTGAAATCCTGCAATAGGGTTTTGGCCCAATTGGCGAAAGTTTCAAAAGGTTCAGGGTCATTCGGGGTAAGCTGAAGGTATACCTGATAGAATTCAAACAACAAGGCAATACTGTCCACATCATGTATGTCTGCCATTTCTTGCACAAAATCTTCAATGCTGACAATGTTTGGGGCGAAGATGGTAGTTTCTGCTTGATTTTTAAGAGCTTCAATCAAAAATACCCTGGCCCTCCTGTTGGGTAAAACGATTACCGTATCTGCCAACTTTCCGGAATAGTCCTTTAAGATTATTTCAGCAATGTCCTGAAGAAAAGTAGGCTGTATCATTTTATAAAAATAAAAAAACGTCCCGAAAATCGGGACGTTTTAAAGTATTTATTTCGAAAGAAATTATTTGATCAATTTCACTTCTACTCTTCTGTTGTTTGCTTTACCAGCTTTGGTTTTGTTAGTGTCAATTGGTTTAGACTCTCCGTAACCTACTGATGTCAATCTTGAAGCTGCAATTCCTTGCTCAATCAAGTAATTTTTAACTGCTCCAGCTCTGTTATCAGATAACACTTGGTTCGCAGCATCTTTTCCATCGCTGTCAGTGTGACCTTCGATAGAGAAGTTTGAACTTGGGTACTCTTTCAAGATAGCAGCAATTGCTTGCAATACTGGGTAAGTTTGTTGTTTGAAAGAAGCTTTGTTGGTATCAAACAAGATTGTTTTCGCATAGTCATTCAATCTTTTGATTACTTCGTCAGAAACTTCAGGACAACCTTTGTTAGCTACAGTACCTTTAACATCTGGACATTTGTCATCTTTGTCAAGTACACCGTCGCCATCTCTATCTGGCCAAGGACAACCATTGTTTTCTTTCGGTCCTTTAACATCCGGACATTTGTCAGATTTATCAGTGATACCATCACCATCTGTGTCAGGACATCCGTTCAATGCTTTCAAACCAGCAACATCCGGACAAGCATCATCTTTATCAGCAATACCGTCACCGTCAGTATCAGGACAACCGTTCATTTCAACAGTACCTGGATCGTTAGGACAAGCATCTTTGCTGTCTTCGATTCCGTCAGCATCTGTATCAGGACATCCGTTGAATTCTTTCAAACCAGCAACATCCGGACAAGCATCATCTTTATCGTAGATTCCGTCACCGTCAGTATCTTTAGCTCCGAATTTGAAAACCAAACCGGCAAGGTGCTGCATGTGTGTTACCACTGATTCTGCATCATCTCTTGAGTCAAATGAATGTTTGTAGCTAGATGTCCAAGAAAGACCTACTTGCTCAGTAAACCATAATGTAATACCTAAACCTCCATTTACAGTTCCGCCATTAGCGTCATCTCCAATCCAAGTGTAACCTCCACCAAGGTGTAACGATGGGTCAAGCCACTTTGATTTAAGAAGGCCCATAAAGCTATATTTAACAGCTCCATCAACACCGAAATAGTTCAAATCTCCTGGATTTGTTACAACATATTCACTGGTGTTTGTTGTTGGATCATACATTCTTTCGCTAACTCCTTTTGTAATTTTGTTAACAGAACCGGTTAATCCTACAGAAAAACCACTGCCTACGTATCTCGATACGTTTACATATGACACAGAAGGAAGGATGTTCCAATACTTCTTGGCGTCAAAGAATTGAGAGAATTGATCCTCAACTTTAGAAGCAGCACTTACTCTACCTCCGTCTACTGCGTTTGCACCAAACCCAATAGCCCATTTGTTGTTACTGTCTTGAGCTTGTGAACTTAATCCTAAAAGCATCAATAAAGCAAATAATTTGTTAAGATGTTTCATAC
>CAZXRX010000007.1:0-28556 GCA_964642945.1 uncultured Flavobacterium sp.
ACCATTACCCAGAAAACCGCACTCAAAGTGTTGCTGATAGACAACAAATATTTTGTGCAATGGAACACCATCATTAAAAATTTAAACAAGCAATACAACCAATCGATAATACTTACACCATGATAAAAAAATTCATCCTGTTCGTGCTCCTCGTTTTTTCTGTTACCACCGGACAATCACAGGAAATAAAAAAATACACTTGGGACGACGCCCCAAAGTTCAGTGCCATTCCGGAAGAATACCAAAACCAGCCAGCCGTTGTTTTGTTTGACAAACGCTGGATACACACCCGCATTGGGCAGTATGCCTTTGCCAGTTTTGCCATGAACCATACTGCCATCAAAATCAACAAGGCGGAAGAAATCAACAAATACAATAAAATCAAGGCAGAAGACAATGGATACATCCGGGATTTGCGTGACTTCCATGCCCGTATCATCAAACCAAACGGCACGATACGCATACTGCCCAAAGACAAGATAGTCGAGGCAGAAATTGACAAGGTAAAATCAATTGTTTTTGAAGGGGTGGAAGCCGGAGACATCCTCGAATATTATTTCATACTCAAAGAAAACCCCAATGCTTCCGGCGTAGAGGTTTACCAAAGGGAAATACCGGTTCTCCAGGCCGAATTTACCTATACCCTTCAAGGCGTTTCCCTGGCCACTTTTCCGTCACCTGAATTCCGTCAGAGCATACAAAATGACAAATATTTTTTCTCTGCAGAGAACATCCCGCCCTTGGTTGAAGAAAAAAATGCCCTTATGGTAAAAAACCTGGTCAAGCTCATTTATGCCATCAGTGTTCCGCCCCTTAACCCTTATGAATGGTCAGTATTTCTGCCCCGTGTTTTCAACAAGCCCAGTTTTCAGTATTTCAAGAAAAACCAGGCCCGTGAATTTATCGAAAAACTTGATATAAAGTCAGGAACGACTGAAGAAAAACTCCTCAAGATGGATGAATACATCAAAGAAAATTTCGATTTTGTATGGCGTGGCGAAAAAGCAAAAAAAATCACCGCCCTGAGCGAAGGAAAACAAAAATTGACAGGAGGCGACATCTTTGATTTGTATGGATATACCTTACAGCAGCTCAAAATTCCGTATAAGGTTGTCGTCGGAATGTCAAAGGAAATGGGCGATGTCTCGCTTTCGCAATTTATACCGCCGCTTTCGCACGAGTTCATGTATTACATCCCCGAAACACAAAAATTCATTTCGCCCTATGAAAAGTACCTCTCCTACGGTTACCCCATGTATGAAGTGCAGGGTACCAATGGGGTCACTTTCACCCCAGGAGCTAAAGTAACGTCTACAGACTTCGGTTTTCCTATTGCCCCGGCAGATTTTACGATAATCGAAACTGAAAACCAAGTGGTGCTTTCAGAAGATCTGTCCACAGCCCAAATTGAAAAAACCTACTCCAACAATGGTTACGAAGGCCAGCTGAACAGGAATTGGTTCAAGTACCTCAAAGAAAATGAAGAAGAGAAAGAAACCGTAGAATATTTAAAAAAGCGCGCTTTTGAAGGGATTGATGTAAAAATCCAGACCTACACCTTCCAAAACACAGAATTCAAGCACAACCACACCAACACGCCGCTGTTGATCAACATCAAATCTGAAACCACACAACCCCTTACCGAACCGGCAGGAAACCTGCTATTGGTCAATTTAGGAACCGTAATCGGCAAACAAACCGACCTCTATCAGGAAAACACCAGGAAACACGATGTTTACCTGAGTTATGCCAAAACCTACAAACACAAAATCATTTTCACCATCCCCGAAGGATATGCCGTGGAAAGCTACAAAGACCTGGTTATCGAAAAAACAATGGATGGCAACCCATCCAAAAACTGCTCGTTTAAATCTACTGCCAAAATAGAGGGAAATAAAGTAATCATAGAGGTTTTTGAAATTTACAAATTCATACACTATCCGGTCAGCGCATATCAGGAATACAGAAAAGTAATCAATGCCTCAGCCGATTTCAACAAAGCCTCCCTGGTTTTGAAAAAGATAAAATAAGCCTACCCCATGAACGAAATCCAATTCATCCAAAGCCAGGTCAATACGGCGCCCAAAAACATTGAAAACACCTTAAAACTCTTATCAGAAGACTGCACCATCCCGTTTATTTCCCGCTACCGAAAAGACCAGACCGGCAATCTTGACGAACTGGTCATTGAGCAAATTGCCAAACACAGCAAGCAGTTCGAGGAGATTATCAAACGCAAGGAAGCCGTACTCAAATCGATTGCCGAACAAGACCAATTGAGTCCGGAACTGGCCAAAAAAATCCAGGACAGTTTTGACCTCCAGGAAATTGAGGATTTGTATTTACCCTATAAAAAGAAGAAAAAAACCCGTGCCGATGCCGCGCGTGAAAAAGGACTGGAACCCCTGGCCAAAAACATCATGGCGCAAAACAACGATGAAGTTGATTTTACCGCCACCCAATACCTGAACGACAAAGTCGCGAATGAAGAGGAAGCCTTGCAGGGTGCCCGTGACATCATTGCCGAATGGATTAATGAAAACACCCACATCAGGAAAAACCTCAGACGGATGTTTCAACGCAGCGCCATCATCTCTACCAAGGTAGCGAAAGGCAAAGCAGAAGATGAAGCCGCAGGCAAATTTTCCCAATATTTTGACTGGTCCGAACCGATTTCCAAGGCACCTTCACACCGTTTGCTCGCCATGTTGCGGGCCGAAGCAGAAGGTTTTGTCAAATTGTCGGTTGACATCGAAAGTCAGGAAGCTGTTGAATTTATCGAAAACAACACCATCAAGAACAACAAAGCGACTGCCCATCACCTGCGCCTCGCCATCAAGGACAGCTTCAAACGTCTGCTGGAGCCGGCCATTTCCAACGAAACCCTGCAGGAAGCCAAAGCCAAGGCCGACATCAAGGCCATAGACGTATTTGCCGGCAACCTTGGCCAATTGTTGCTCGCGCCGCCTTTGGGTGAAAAACGCATACTGGCTATCGACCCCGGTTTCCGGAGTGGCTGCAAAGTGGTCTGCCTGGATGAAAAAGGCGATTTGCTTTACAACGAAACCATTTACCCGCACGCCCCACAAAAAGAAGAGGTGATGGCGATGAAAAAAATCCGTTCGATGGTCAATGCCTACAATATCGAAGCCATTTCCATCGGCAACGGAACCGCTTCACGCGAAACGGAATTCTTCATCAAAAAAATTGCTTTTGACAAGCCTGTTCAGGTTTTTGTAGTGTCTGAAGCCGGCGCATCGGTCTATTCGGCTTCGAAAATCGCCCGGGACGAGTTCCCGAATTTTGATGTGACGGTAAGGGGTTCGGTTTCTATCGGAAGGCGTTTGGCCGACCCTTTGGCTGAATTGGTCAAAATCGATCCGAAATCAATCGGTGTGGGGCAATACCAGCATGATGTAGACCAAACCAAACTGCAATCGGCATTGGATACCGTGGTGATGCGCTGCGTGAATTCGGTCGGGATCAATATCAATACGGCGAGCAAATCGTTATTGGGTTATGTTTCGGGGATAGGCGAAAAAATGGCCGAAAACATTGTTGCCTACCGTTCTGAAAACGGCCCATTTGAAGACCGGAAACAAATCAAAAAAGTGCCGCGGTTGGGCGAAAAAGCTTACCAACAGGCGGCCGCTTTTGTGCGCATACACAACGGCAAAAACCCGCTCGACAATTCGGCGGTACATCCGGAAGCCTATCCGATAGTAGAGCAAATGGCCAAAGACCTCGGTTTGAAAACCCATGAACTCATTGCCAACAAAGAAAAAATCAGCCAGATTCAAGCCGAAAAATACACCAACGAAACCATAGGCATACTCGGTATAAAAGACATACTGAAGGAATTGGAAAAACCAGGGCTTGACCCGAGGAAATCTGCCAAGGTTTTTGAATTTGACCCGAATGTCAAAACCCTCAAAGACCTGCGTCAGGGCATGGTTTTACCCGGAATTGTCAACAACATCACAGCTTTTGGGTGTTTTGTTGATCTCGGCATTAAAGAAAGCGGATTGGTACACATTTCACAGCTCAAGGCCGGATTTGTCTCAGATGTAAACGAAGTGGTGAAACTCCACCAGCACGTTCAGGTGAAAGTGGTTGAGGTTGATGAAGACCGCAAACGGATCCAGTTGACGATGGTGTTGTAAATTCCAGAAAAAATAAAAATTCCAAATTCCAACTGTTGTATCAGTCGGGATTTGGAATAGTTGTATTTAAATTTCAGAAAAATTATTCTTTCGTCTCTTCTTTTTTGGTCTCGGAAGTTTCCCCTTTGGAAGCATCCTTGAATTCTTTTACCCCAGAGCCTAATCCTTTCATTAGTTCCGGAATTTTCTTACCTCCGAAAAGTAATAAAACGACTACCAGTATTACAATCCATTCGGTTGGTCCCATTTTTCCCATGATCTATAAATTTTAAAGCTTTCGCCAGTTTGGTATAAATAAAGAACAAAGGTAAAAAGAAAATGGATTTGATTTGATTTTCTAACAAAAATTTATGGGTAAACTTCGTCGGTGTCAGATAAAATGGCGCATAAGCCCTTTTTTTCTATATTTGTGCCATAAACCCGGCCCATGTCAAAAAAGCGTCACAAAAGGCAATTGATCAAGAAGAAGTTGTTCACCAAAAACCGCTTGGTTATTTTGAACGAAGACACTTTTGAAGAAATTTTTTCGCTACGGCTTACCCTCATGAATGTTTTTGTGGTGGCCAGCATTGGCGCCATTTCGATTATTTTTGTAACCACGCTCATTATTGCCTTTACGCCTTTGCGCGAATACATTCCGGGTTATGCCTCTTCCAAACTGCGGAAGGAAGCTACCGAACTGGCCCTTAAATCAGATTCGTTGACAGAAGCCATCCGCAAAAACGAAGCCTATCAGAAAGCCATCATCAAGGTGCTCAACGGTGAACTCGAATACGCCAAAATCAACAAAGATTCCATCATGGCTTCAGAAGCTGCGGTAGTCAAACCAGAAGAAGTCGAAGCCTCCAAGGAAGAGCTCGAACTCCGCAAAGAAGTAGAAGCCGAAGAAAAACGAATCAGGTCAGCAAATAAAAACCGCAAACAGAAATAGCATGTCAGTAAAGTCGGCTGCTGCCAAAATTTTTGCCCAACTCATCCATAAAAAAACCCAAAAGTGGGCGCAGCAGCCTGTGGCCACCCAGCAAAAGGTTTTCCGTGATTTAATCCGACAGGCAGAAGCCACCCAGTTTGGCAAAGACCACGATTTTGCCCACATTTCCACTTTTGAAGATTTTGCCAGCCAGGTTCCCATCCGTGATTATGAAGCATTGCGGCCTTATGTACACCGCGTGGTGAAAGGGGAAGCCAACATCCTCTGGAAAGGAAAACCCCTTTATTTTGCCAAAACTTCCGGAACGACTTCGGGTGCGAAATACATCCCGTTGACCAAGGAATCGATGCCTTTCCATATCGAAGCCGCCAGGAACGCCATTTTGGGTTACATCCATGAAACCGGCAAGGCAGATTTTGTTGATGGCAAAATGATTTTTCTACAGGGCAGCCCGGTTCTTGAAGAAAAAAACGGCATCAAACTCGGCCGTCTTTCGGGCATCGTGGCGCATTTTGTACCGAAATACCTTCAGAAAAACCGCATGCCTTCCTGGGAAACCAACTGCATTGAAGACTGGGAAACCAAGGTCGACGCCATAGTTGAAGAAACCTACCGCGAAAATATGGCGGTCATTTCGGGTATTCCGTCTTGGGTGCAGATGTATTTCGAAAAACTCCAGCAAAAATCAGGTAAAACCGTAGGGAATCTGTTCCCGAACTTCAACCTGTTCATCTATGGCGGCGTGAATTTTGAACCCTACCGAGCCAAATTTGAAAACCTGATTGGGCGTAAGGTCGATGCGATTGAATTGTTTCCGGCATCAGAAGGTTTTTTTGCCTATCAGGATTCCCAAAAAGAGAAAGGCATGTTGCTGTTATTGAATTCAGGAATTTTCTATGAATTTGTGAAAAGCAGTGAATTTTTTAACGAAAACCCCAAACGCTACACCATTGGCGAAGTGGAATTGGGCGAGAATTATGTATTGATCATTTCGACCAACGCCGGGCTTTGGGCCTACAACATTGGTGATACGGTGCAATTTACCAGCCTGAAACCTTACCGGGTCATCGTTTCGGGACGCATCAAACATTATATTTCGGCCTTTGGCGAACACGTCATCGGCAAGGAAGTGGAATGTGCCCTCCAGGAAGCCATGGAAAACACCAACGTCCGTGTCAACGAATTTACCGTCGCACCCCAAATTACCCCAGCCGAAGGACTGCCTTACCACGAATGGTTCATCGAATTTGAAAACGAACCCAATAATATCGATGAATTTGCGTTACAGATTGACAACGCCATGCGCAGGCAGAATGTGTATTATGATGATTTGATTGTCGGGAAGGTGCTGCAAACCCTGAAAATTACCAAAGTACCCCAAAATGGCTTCCAACAATACATGAAATCCATCGGCAAACTGGGCGGCCAAAACAAATTGCCGCGTCTTTCCAACGACAGGGCCATTGCCGATGCGCTATCGGATGTATAAAACATGAAACAAAAACTATTTATACTTTTATTTACTGCTTTTGCCTTTTTGGCTACTGCCCAAATAAAAGGTGTGGTGGTTGACGAAAACGACAAGACCGTCCCTTATGTAAACATTCTGGCCGAAGACGGAAGTGCGGGCACCACTGCTGATGTAAACGGACAATTTGAAATTGCGGTTTCCAATCAAAATAAAACATTTGTTTTTTCAGGTGTTGGCTATGAAACACAAAAAACAAAACTACCCCTGTCACGAAAAGTGGTACTGAAATTCACAACCATACAACTCAGCGAAGTCAGGATTGAAAAACCATTGGCCACCATAGAAACCGAAATGGATAAATTCGACAAGGACAAAGTTCATTTCTATTATGGGCTCGCGCCTAATCAATATTTTTTAGGAAAATTTTTCACCTTTAACGATACCATACAAAAAACACCATTCCTGAAAAGCATCAGCCTGAGTACGAATTCCAAGAAAAACAACACCATGATAAAAATCAGGTTGATGTCGGCAGGGGAAGACGGTTCTCCCGAAACCGATTTAATCAATGAAAATTTAATTTTTAAAGTCAGGAAAGGCAACAAAAAATCAGAATTTGACGTTTCCAAATACAAACTGAAGATTGATGAACAAGGGCTATTCGTGGTGGTAGAATTCCTGATGGTAAAGGAAAATGAATACTACATGAACGGTGTGGACGGAAAAAAAGAAACCCATTATTCACCCTGGATAGGCGCATTGCCCTGTGAAGAAAAAAACCTCTGGATTTATAATAAAAACTGGCGGAAAACAGAAAAAAGAAATCCTTATAATTATCCGGACCAACGCGAATATTTCAATAAATATATCGAATTGGCCATGAGTGTAAAACTTACCAATTAATGAAAACAAGCCTACTCTTTTTTTTAATTCCACTTTTTCTTTCTGCCCAAACCAAGGGTGTGGTAAAAGACAGTATTTCCGGTCAGGCCATCCCGTTTGTGAGTGTGTGGAGCGAAAACCAGAACATCGGAACCACGTCTGAAGAAGACGGTTCATTTGCCATCAACACCAACGAAAACTCCAAAAAGCTTATTTTTTCGGCCATCGGATTCGAAAAGAAAACCGTCAGCCTGAGTGCGGCCAAAACCGTTTTGCTCAAACCCACCGACATCCAGCTCGATGAAGTGGTGATATCCAAAAGCATCGGCACCCGGCAGGTGGAAATCGGGAAAACCAGCAACACCATTTGCCAGGCTTTTGACAACGGCCCCAGGATAGACGTGAAATACTTTCCTTACCAAGCTTCCTACAGCAAAACCAAATACATCAAAAATGTCACGATTTATGCCGACAGCCGCATAGAAAATGCCACCATACGCGTGCATATTTACAGTGTAGACGCCAACGGTTTCCCAGACAAGGAATTGTTGACCAAAAACATGATTGTACCGGTACGCAAAGGAACCGTGACCAATTTGTATGACCTGTCTGATTACAACCTGAAGATGCCCAAAAACGGCATTTTCGTCGGTTTCGAAAAACTGCTTATCGAAAAAAACAAACTCGAAAAAACCAAGACCGATCCGGTAAGTGGGAAAACATCGGTACAAACCACTTATTATCCGTTGGTATTGTACAACCGGGTGGAAAGGGATTTTTTGTATACTTATTCGGGCGGAAAATGGAACCGTCAGGCACCGGAAAACAACAACGGAACGTCAGGAAAAATCACCATTTATGAACCGTCCATCAACCTGATCCTGTCCAACTAAATGGGGTAATCATAAATTTCATACCTTTGCGGGTTAGAAAACAAAATTTAATGAAGGAAATTAAAAACATTTCGCGCTCGAGGGCGCAAGAATCGTCGGCAGCTATCGAACGATTGTACATTACCATGAGGCACTTATTCAACAGGGGTTTTTACAAGCCCATGGGGGTGTCTGGGGAAACCTTAAGGGAGGCTTTACTCGATTTGAGGCCCGAAATTTATGGCAGCATTGCCGAAGAAAAAGTAGACCTGAACGGTTTGCTGTATGTGATTGAACGTTTGCCGGTGGGCATTGAAGAGTGCCGTTACATCAACCTGACTTCAGACGAAGGCTATTCGAAATCACACTTTCAGGCCATCGTACCACCCAAAAGAAGAAGAAACTGTTACCGCATAGACGAAGAGCAGATGAACGTGGAAATTACCCGTGGCCGCTCTGACATTTATGATATTTTGACACACCTGACCTTTATTTTCATCGAATCACACAAAATTAAAGACCGCGTGCTGATTGATGACGAAGGAAAAATCTCCCGCGACTGGCAAAAACTGGAGCAGGCCGCCCTGCAAACCAAGAAACTCACCCAGATAGAGAAAGAAAAAGCGATTTCCCATGCCGCCAATGTACTCGGAAGAACCTTTGTTGAGGTACTGGAAATTTACGATGGTTTCGGAACGGCACAAAAACCAGACCGTTTCCTGCACGTTATTTATTGGCTGGGGAAACTCGCCATCGAAGAAGTCATGCTGGAGAGCACCAAGCGCACCATTACCTTCAGCCCGGTATTGAGGGAGCGTCTGGGACACCACATCCACGGCGAAATCTGGGCCAACAACATCAAGGAAGTACTCAAAAACAACAACCTGATTGGCAGGCCCATCCACATCATCAGTGCGAACATGCACAGTGTGATGAACTCGATTTTTGCCACCACCGTTCTGAAAGACAAATACAAAGGCAAGGACGATTTTTACATCTATGAAGAGTTGAGCAGGGCAGGGGCGAATGAAGTACGCAACAAAGTGTCTGCTGTGGCCGAGAAACAGGGCATGTACTTTTTGCCGGATACTTCAGGCACCAACATCGACGTTCAGATTTTTGATACTGCCAAAATCGACTGGGCCAAATCATCGTTTCCGAACACCAAAAAAGGAAAAGACAACCCGGTCATCATCGTCATGGATTACGCCTTTGGCGAGCAGGCTTATGAAACCATAGACGAGCTGCTGAAACCCTACAAACAAGGCAAGGAAAAAACCCTGTTGAACGTAGAATCGGTTTCCATCATGGGTAAAGCCGGAATTTTGGAAGGCGGAAAAGGCGACATCATGATTCCGAACGCCCACATCAACGAAGGCACCGCCGACAATTATTTCTTTGAAAACGAACTCAAGCCGGAAATGTTTGAAGGCCACGGCATCCCCGTTTTTGCAGGTCCGATGGTTACCGTTTTGGGTACCTCACTCCAAAATAAAGATTTGCTGAAGTTTTTCCATGAATCGACCTGGGGTGTTATCGGGCTTGAAATGGAAGGGGCCTATTACCAGAAAGCCATTCAATCGGCCTCTAAAATCAGGAAGAGCATCAACCCAAACGTGAAGGTACGTTATGCCTATTATGCTTCTGATAACCCCTTGGAAACAGGCAGCACCTTGGCTTCCGGCGGATTAGGCACGACAGGGGTAAAACCAACGTATTTGATTACCATTAAAATATTAGAACAAATTTTTAACTTTTAACCTTACCATGAGTACAACACCTCAAACCAACAATGAAAGCCAGGAAATAGACTTTTCACAGCTTTCCAAAAAAATAAGCGGTTTTTTTGAAAGCATACTTACGTTGATTTTCAACGGCATTCTTTTTGTAAAAAGAAATATCATAGTTATTGGTATATTGTTTATACTGGGGGTCGGGCTTGGTGTTTTTTTGGACCGAAACAAAGTATACGACAACCAAATTATAGTAACGCCAAACTTTTCGGCAGTTGATTATTTGTACTCTAAAATCGATTTGATTAATTCTAAGGTGAATGAAAACGACACCTTATTCTTAAAAAACGTGGTTGGTATCAAAAACACCAAGGCATTCCGAGGCATTGAAGTGGAGCCCATAACCGATATCTATAAATTTATCGGGGCCAATCCGGTAAACTTTGAGTTGGTTAAATTAATGGCAGAAGATGGTGAAATCGACAAAATTGTAGATGACAAATTAACCAGTAAAAACTATGTGTTTCACAACATCACTTTTTCAACATCAAAACCCACCAGCCAGGAACAAACAGTAAAACCCATACTGGCCTATTTGAACGACACTGATTATTATAAAAAAATACAAAAAGAATTTGTAAATAATATCAACCTCAAAATGAAAGCCAATGATTCCATTATCAAACAGATTGATGGCATCCTGAACAGTTTTTCAAATACGGCTGCAGGCTCTTCAAAAAGCAATAATTTGGTGTATTATAATGAAAACACGCAGTTAAATGAGGTAATCAAAACCAAAAACGAACTCGTAGCCGAACAAGGAGCCCACAGGTTGGAATTGGTAGGTTTGGATAAAATCATCAAGGAAAGCAGTGTAACGACCAACATAAGGAACAACAAAGGAGTGAACGGAAAAATGAAATTGATAGTACCCTTGGTATTTTTGTTTTTGTTTTTCGGATTTTCAATTTTAAGGAAGTTGTACAAAAAACAACTGGCAAAACCTAAAGAATAACAAATATGAAAGGAATTATTCTAGCGGGAGGTTCAGGTACCCGTTTGCACCCATTGACCTTGGCCGTCAGCAAACAACTGATGCCCATTTACGACAAACCCATGATTTATTATCCGCTGTCTACCCTGATGTGGGCCGGGATAAATGAAATCCTGATTATATCTACCCCACATGACCTGCCGTTGTTTGAGCAGTTGTTGGGTGATGGCAAAAAATTCGGCTGCCGTTTTGAATATGCCGTACAGGAAAACCCGAACGGTCTGGCGGAAGCCTTTATCATCGGAAAGGATTTTGTGGGCAACGACAAAGCCGCCCTGATTTTGGGCGACAATATTTTCTACGGAACCGGTCTGGCCGAACTCCTGCAGGCCAACAGCAACCCCGATGGCGGGATTATTTACGCCTACCACGTGCATGACCCCGAAAGGTATGGCGTGGTGGATTTTGACAAAGAAGGCAATGTGCTTTCGATAGAGGAAAAACCGGCCCAACCCAAATCAAATTATGCAGTTCCCGGGATTTATTTTTACGACAACTCCATCATCGAAGTGGCGGCAAACATCAAGCCCAGCCACCGCGGCGAACTGGAAATCACCGACGTCAACAAAGAATACCTCAAACGCGGCAAACTCAAAGTCAGCATCCTTGACCGTGGTACCGCCTGGCTCGATACCGGTACGTTCCAATCACTCATGCAGGCAGGACAATTTGTTCAGGTGATTGAAGAACGCCAAGGATTGAAAATAGGCGCCATCGAAGAAGCGGCTTACCGTATGGGCTTCATTGATGCCAACCAGTTGCGGAAATTGGCCGAACCCTTGCTCAAAAGCGGTTACGGCACACATTTGATGGGATTGTTAGAAGCATAAACTATGAATTTTACCGAAACCAAGCTCAAAGGATGTTTCCTGTTGGAACCGAAAGTATTTACTGACGAACGTGGCTATTTCATGGAAAGTTTTAACGAAAAAACCTTTCAGCAAGGCGTTGGTCAACCCGTTCATTTTGTGCAGGACAACCAATCGTTTTCTTCAAAAGGCGTTTTAAGAGGACTCCATTACCAAACCGGCGAACACGCACAGGCCAAGCTGGTACGGGTGTTGCAAGGGGAAGTTTTGGATGTGGCGGTTGACATCCGTCCGGGTTCTGAAACCTACGGCCAGTATGAAGCGGTGCTGTTGTCTGCCGAAAACCAAAAGCAGTTTTTTGTACCCAGGGGTTTTGCCCACGGATTTTTGGTGTTGAGCGAAACGGCCACTTTTTTTTACAAATGCGATAACTTTTACAATAAGGAAAGCGAAGGCGGCATTATTTACAACGATCCGGAAATCAGCATCGACTGGCAGTTTGAAACAGATAAACTACTGATTTCTGATAAAGACCAGGTGCTCCCGAACCTCAAAAACGCTAAAAAAATATGGTAGTCCTGGTTACGGGTGCCCATGGGCAGTTGGGGCAGTCACTGCAGTTTATTGCCGGCAATTATCCGTCAATACAGTTTGTTTTTTGCCCGTCCGCTGAGCTGGACATTACCAATGCAGCCAATTGCCGGGCGGTTTTTAGCCAATACAAACCCAACTATTGCATCAATGCCGCGGCCTACACTGCCGTGGACAAAGCCGAAAGCGAGCCCGAAAGAGCCCATGCAATCAATGCAATCGGGGCCAAAAACCTGGCCGGAATGTGCAAGGAATTCCACACCACCCTGATCCATGTTTCCACCGATTTTGTTTTTGACGGAAGCCATACCAAACCTTACACAGAACAAGACTTGCCTAATCCTAGCGGCGTATACGGTCAAACCAAATTAGAAGGTGAAAAAGCCATTCAGGAAATATTAGACCAGTACTACATCATCCGGACGTCATGGGTGTATTCGCAATTTGGGAACAATTTCATGAAAACCATGCTCAGGCTGGCCTCCGAAAGAGACAGCTTATCGGTAGTAAACGACCAGATCGGAACCCCGACCCATGCGGTTGATTTGGCCAAAGCCTTGGTTGCTATAATCAAGACCGACAACCAACAACCAACAACCGGCAACCGATACGGTATCTATAATTTCAGCAACGAAGGCCAGTGTTCGTGGTATGATTTTGCAAAAAAAATATTTGAAATCAATAAAATTGAAATCAATTTACAGCCCATCCCGACATCGGCTTATCCAACCCCCGCCAAGCGTCCGGCGTATAGTGTTTTGGATAAGGATAAAATCAAAAAGACTTTTGGGATTGAAATTGAAAATTGGGAGGATGCTTTAATGATAGTTTAAGATTAATCAGTTTTTGATAATCTTCTTCCTCACAATTTCATTTTTATCATTTATGAGTTCAATAAAGTAAATCCCACTTTGTAGCGACCGCAAATCAACACTATTGTTTTCCGGATAAAAAGAAATTATTTTTTTGCCCAGCATATCAAAAATGTTAATTTCCCTTAGCACTTCATCAGATTGGATATGTAATAGGTCATTTACCGGATTGGGGTAAAGAACGACACCCAGGTTATTAAATTCGCTGTTGGACAAGGTGTTGGAATTTACATCGAGTTTAACGGTAAAAACGTCATAGTTGTCATAGTCTGAAGGCTGATTCAGGTAACCGACGGCAACACAGGTTCCGTCTGGATTTTGTGTTATGTCATTGAAGGAATTATAAATGGGTTGCTGGCGGTAGTGTTTTTGCCAGGAAAGTGTTCCGTTGCTGTCAAGCTTTACTATCCATGCTTTGTTACCAACCGCTGTCCCGGCCAAATCACCATCATACGAATCAGTATTTCCACAAATAAGAAAGCCGCCATCTATGGTCTGTATCACGGAATAAAAATAATCCAAGCCTGTTCCGCCAACACATTTCTGCCATTGCAGGTTTCCGGAGGAGTCTATCTTGATGACCCATCCATCTGTAGCGCCATGAAAATTGGTTACATTGCCGTTGTTGGCAGAACTGGTATTGCCTGCTATTATATACCCTCCGTCATTTGTCAAAGAGATGCTGGTGGCCCAATCCCCCTGTAATCCGCCAAATGATTTCTGCCATTCTATGGTACTGGTTGTGCTTAATTTTACTATCCAGAAATCTGGTATATCAGCATTCATCGGGCCAACGCTGTTGATTACATCACCATAGTGCGATCCGCTTTGACCTACCACAATACAACCTCCGTCAGGGGTGCTTTTTATGGAACGTGCATGATCGCCGTTTTCGCCCCCATAATTTTTGTTCCATTGCATTTCTCCTATTGCATTTAATTTCAATACCCAATAATCCAACGAACCATTATGGGTAATTGGTACAGTGCCATTATAATCAGCGTTCAGGATAGCAGCAACCACCAATCCGCCGTCTGAGGTTTCAGAGACAGAACAGGCATATTCCTCACTATAACCACCGTATGTTTTTTGCCATAGCAAGTTGCCGGAATTATCGAGTTTGACTATCCACAAATCATTAAATGAATCTGAGCCATAATGCCAAGTGACATCCCCGTCATTGGAAACGGCTGCCCCAACAATTACATACCCGCCGTCAGCTACCTGTATAATTTCATAGGCTACCTCATTTTTAGAGCCACCAAGGCATTTTTGCCATTGTATGACACCGTTTCCATCCAATTTAACAACCCAAAAATCTGAATTTGAACCAGATGGATTGTGCAAACCCAACACGGCACCATTGGTTGAAGCGGCACTTCCTACAAAAATATTGCCGCCATCGTTGGTTGACAATACAGCATTTCCGTATTCTGCCTTGCTACCTCCATAAGTATGAATCCAAAGATCGCCGGGCGACTGAGCTAATGAAAAAGTAAGTGAGGAGAGCCAGGATAAAAGGATTAAAGTTTTTCCCATGAAGCATAATTTTAATCAAAGATAATTAAAATTATGCTATAGCATGGCTTCAACACGCACAGATACAACATTATATTGTTTTTGTTTGAAATAAGCTAAGTTTTAAAAAACCAAAAAATGATAAAAATGCAAGAGGGAATTAAAATAAGCTTCTACATCGGTTTGCGGCTGCTTGTTATGGGATTTTGTGTGTTATGGAAAAGAAACGGATCCAAGGCAAAATTTTATAAAATCCAGCAAAAATATCGTGCGACACCATTCAAAAATATATTAAGAATTTATAGTAAGTAAAGAAAAATTAAAATAAATTTACGACCCGTTCAGGATTGGGTTGATTAGGCGGCCAAAAAGGACACAGCGTGTATACAGGAGCTGCTCAAATCAAAGCTGTTTTCACCTCAAAACAGGAGGCGGCTAAATTTAAAAAACGATTCAGTGATATGTCAACAATAGTAATTACAGGTGGCGCCGGATTTGTGGGCTCAACCCTTTGTATAAATTTAAAGCAAAAATACCCCCATTATAACATTATCGCATTTGACAACCTGAAAAGACGCGGATCAGAATTAAACCTGGCCGATTTCAAAAAAATGGACATCACATTCGTTCATGGCGATATCAGGAATGCTGAAGATGTATTGGCTTTAGGCGATTTTGATGTGTTGGTTGAAGCCTCTGCAGAACCTTCTGTAACAGCCGGGCTGGATTCTGATCCAACATATGTCATCAATAACAATTTATACGGGTCCATCAATTGTTTTAATGCCTGCCTGAAAACAAAAGCCAAACTTATATTTCTTTCCACCAGCAGGGTGTATCCAATTGAAACTATAGAAAAAGCTGGTTTTTTTGAAGAGGCCACCCGTTTTTCATTTGATAAGAACCAACAGGAGTTCGGAATTTCCGAATTGGGAATTTCTGAAAAATTATCATTGCATGGCGCACGCTCTTTTTACGGTACAACCAAGCTTTCATCAGAAATGTTTATCCAGGAATATGCCCAATTTTATGGGTTGAAAGCAGCCATTACACGATTCGGGGTGATTGCAGGTCCCAGACAGATGGGAAAAACAGACCAGGGCGTTGTAACCCTTTGGATGGCCAAGCACTATTGGAAGCAATCCCTCAAATATATTGGATATGGCGGAACAGGAAAACAAGTACGGGATATTCTTCATGTGGATGATCTGGTAGATCTCATTGATTTACAAATCCATCAGATTGAAAAATTTGAAGGGAAAATCTACAATGTGGGTGGCGGTGTCGAAAACAGCGCTTCTTTGCTTGAAATGACGGCAATCTGTGAAAAAATATCAGGAAACAAAATTTCGATAGGATCTGAAGTCCAGACGCGTCCGGCAGATTTACGTATGTTCATCACCGATATTTCACTCATAGAAAAAGAAACCGGATGGAAGCCGAAAAAATCGGTTGAAACCGTTTTCAAGGACATTTACCAATGGATAAAAGACAACGAGGCACAATTGGAACCAATATTAAAATAATGGATAGGATTAAAAATTTTTTCAGTAAAAAAAACAATGTAATTGCGCTCTGCCTGACAATCCTTTCAACCTACTTTTTATTTCCAAGTTATTTTGACAATGTGGTCATGCCCACAACCTATGAAAGCGGTAAATCATGGATTACCCTCGACACATCCTGGTCGCTCGCGTTAAATTATGCCAACATCAAAGACTTGACCTGGGGAAAAGATATCGCATTTACTTATGGTCCACTGTCTTACTTATCATTGCGTTCAGGTTGGGGTCAGGCAAGATTGAGCTTTTTACTGTTTGACCTATTTTTTGTGTTTAATCTTTTTTGCCTTTTTTTTACCTCTTTCCGCAATGCAAAAAACAAAGTTTTTGCTGGATTATTTATCCTTCTGGCGGTTGTCTTTTCTCCAGAAAGGATTGAAGGAGCCTATTCATTGCTGTTTTTTATGTTTTTGATTTTTTGGATAAGAAAGAATCTCGAAACCCCAAAAACAGCCAATTATCTGATTCAGTGTCTTTTACTGACACTCCTTTTTTTCTTGAAATTCAATACGGGGATTATCTCTTTTGTAGTCTATTATATGGCATTGGCATACATGGCATGGTACAAAAAGAATAAAATCCCTACAATTATATTGTTTGCGTTTTTGCCATTGGTACTGATAGCTATTTTCGCCGCGGTATTGAATGTCAATTTACCAGGCTATATAGCATCAGGCTTTCAGCTGGTGTCAGGATATAACTCCATCATGTATTCCGATTCCGCAGAGTTGCTTAACATCAAGATATTTGCACTGTTATTTTCAGCGGCTGCTTTTATTTTCCTGGTATTCAAATTTTTCAAGGAAAGGGCTTTATATATCAAAAACGCACTGATTTTTATAGCGTTCGGTATTGGTTTGTTTGTATTGTATAAACAATCGTTCGTAAGGTCAGATCAAGCGCATGTATTGGATTTTTTCAGGTATGCCATGTTTTTTGTGCTTGCTATCCAGGAATTTACTACCCTTAAAATCAACAACTACCGAAGCCTGTTTGTAGTTGCCATGTTGGGTTTGTATGGATATGTTGGCTTCGTGCATATCCATCCTTCGGAATACGACCTGAAACAAAAACTTGTCAAGGATAATTATATAAGCGGATTCAAGGTTTTTACCAATGTTTCAGGAATGAGGCTTTTTCCCAATACAAACCAGCTTCCGGATGAAATCATCAAAAAAATCGGAAACAATACCGTAGATGTTTTTCCCTGGGACATCCATATGCTTTTGGAAAACGGATTAAATTACCACCCAAGGCCGGTATTGCAATCGTATTCAGCCTACACCAAGTCGCTCGAAAACCTGAATTTTGATTTTTACAACAGCAAGAACGCCCCAAAATACGTTTTTTATGATATAGATGCCATTGACAACCGCTATGCCGTTTTAGATGAGCCGAAGGTAAATGTGGTTTTGCTTAAAAATTATACCGTTGCGGCTTCTTTTGTATACAAGGAACGAAGTATATTGCTGTTGGAAAGAAAAAACAATGCAGGCCCAATTTCCTTTGAATTTATAAAAGAATACCAGCAGTCTATTGATGCACCACTAACCCCTGAAGCAGGATTGTTTTACGAATTGGAAATACATCACACCTTGAAAGGAAAAATTACTTCGGTTTCAAATCATGCACCACCATTGTTTTTGAGGATAACCGGAGTTGACAACCAAACTAACGAATACAGGACTTCACCCGAACTATTGTCGTCAGGTTTGTTTTTAAATAAATTTATCAGGAGTACTGAAGATTTCAGGGCGTGTTTTGACGACAACGGAAAAGTGACAAACATAAGCCAATATAGTTTCCGTCCGGATGAAGCCTCAATGTTCAATAATGAAATAACAATAAAAGTATATAAAATAAAGTAATGAAAATAGCTATCATCACTGGTTCATCGGGATTAATAGGCAGCGAATCAGTCGCCTTTTTCTCAGATAAATTCGATAAAATCATCGGAATTGACAACAATATGCGCAAGGTTTTTTTTGGTGCGGATGCTTCTACGGAATGGAACACCAAAAAACTGGTTGAAGGTATTCCAAACTTTGAGCACCATGCCATCGATATCAGGGATACTGATGCACTGGGTGCGCTTTTCAGCAAATACAACACCAGCATCAGCCTGGTCATTCATACTGCAGCGCAGCCGAGTCACGATTGGGCAGCCAATGAACCCCTTACAGACTTTACGGTAAACGCCAACGGAACACTCAACCTGCTTGAAATGACAAGGCTTCATTGTCCTGACGCCACTTTTATTTTTACCTCTACAAACAAGGTGTACGGTGATACACCCAATTACCTTCCGCTTATAGAGATGGACAAAAGATGGGAAATAGACGAATCCCACCCATACTATTCACAAGGAATCGATGAGCATATGAGCATAGACCAGACCAAGCACTCGTTGTTTGGGGCCTCAAAAGTTGCCGCTGATATCCTGGTGCAGGAATACGGCAAGTATTTTGGCATGAACACCGGTGTGTTTCGCGGTGGCTGCCTGACCGGACCCAACCATTCTGGCACAAAACTCCATGGCTTTCTTTCTTACCTGATGAAGTGTGCCATTACGGGTGACAAATACACTGTTTTCGGATATCAGGGCAAACAGGTACGTGATAATATACACAGTTGGGATCTTGTAAATATGTTTTGGCATTTTTACCAAAACCCGCGCCAAGGAGAAGTATATAATGCCGGTGGAGGCAGGCACTCCAACTGTTCGATGGCAGAAGCGATAGAGATGTGCGAGCAAATTACAGGTAAGCCGATGAACTACGAATATACTGAGGCCAACCGGATTGGAGACCATATCTGGTGGATCAGCGATGTTTCGAAGTTCAAATCCCATTATCCGGAATGGACCTGGAAATACAACATCAATGACATACTGACCCAGATTTATGAAAATACTGCAAAACGATAAATAATTTAACAGCATATAAGAATGGCTTTCAGAATAAAATTGATACAATTGCTTGTTGGTATAAACGAAGCCATTTTCTTTTATCCAAAACTCAGAAAATTCTACCAAGCTTTCCTGAAAGGAAAAGAAATTTCTATTATTGATGTGGGTGCCAATAAAGGGCAGTCGTTGGATTTTTTCCTTTCAATCAATCCAAATGCCAAGTTTGACGCTTTTGAACCCAACAAAAAATTGTTTGTCCGACTGCAAGGAAAATACAGAAAAAATCGAAATATCCGTTTGCATAACCTGGGGGTAAGCAATGTGCAAGGAGAATTGCTGTTTCACGAAAACATTCTCGACGAAACCTCTACCTTTGAAACATTAAACCCCGATTCGAAATACCTCGAAAAGAAGGCCCGGATTTTGGGTGTAGCTAAGGAAAACATCATTATTGATAATTATAAGGTAGGGGTAATCCGGTTGGTGGATTTTATAAAGGAACATCCCGGAAAACACTTTGATGTTTTGAAAATTGATGTGGAAGGCCACGAATTCCAATGCCTTCAAGGCCTGTTTGCGGAAGGATTGCCTACCTTGCCGATAAGGTTTATCCAGTTGGAGAGCCATAATGATGACATGTATGCCAACAATAACCAACACCAGCATATTGAAAACCTATTGCGGGAAAATGGCTTTGAAAAGGCAACCGAAATCAAACATGGTTTTGGTGATTTTCACGAAATTATATTTGAGAAAAGACAACAATGAAATTAAGCATAGTAATTCCGGCCTACAACGAGGAGGAGTCAATTACAGAAACAATTGACCAGATAGAGGAGGCATTTTCCAAAGTGAATATTGACCACGAGATTTATGTTGTTAATGACAATTCCAAGGACAACACATTAGCTGTTCTGGAGGCTTTGGCGCAAAAATATCCTTCTTTAAACTACGGAACCAACAGCGGCCCTAATGGATTTGGCTTTGCCGTCCGTTATGGACTGGAACGGTTTTCAGGTGATTGTGTTGCAGTGATGATGGCAGATTTATCAGATTCTCCCTATGATTTAATCCGTTACTACACTACTATGGTTGAAGGAAATTATGACTGTGTTTTTGGAAGCCGGTTCATGAAGGGCGGAAAAGTAATTGATTATCCCTTTGTCAAGAAAATCATCAACAGAATTGCCAACATGATTATCAAAATGACAATGGGTATCAGGTATAACGATACAACCAATGCATTTAAGCTATACAAAAAAGAAGTAATAGAAGGAGTCAAGCCGATTTTATCACCCCATTTTAACCTGACTATCGAACTCCCTTTAAAAGCCATTATCAGAGGTTATAGTTATGCTGTAATCCCAAACTCATGGACGAACAGGAAGTATGGTGTTTCCAAGCTCAAAATAAAAGAAATGGGCAGCCGGTATTTTTTCATATTGGTGTATTGTTTCGTTGAAAAATACTTTTCCCGCGGCGATTTTAAAAGAAAAGTAGAATAAAGCCAAAAGATCAAATAGTTTGAGCCAGCTGTTCCAACATAAAAGAGGTGAAAATTTTTTTTGTTCAAAAAAAAAATTAAATTTGCATCCAAATCATTTTAATTGAACTAAAAATCATGAAATTAAGAAATTTTATTGCATTAGTTACCATTGTTACCGCTTTCATCGGATGTAAAGATGACAAGAAACCTGTTGACAGTCTTGACGCAATTAAGCCAAAAACTGAAAGTAAAGTACAGATTATATTGAATATGATTGTACCCGAAGATGATACTTTCCAGATTTATTATACACAGGACGGAACAGCAAATGTAAAACCGGAGCAAATGATTACCGTACCGGTAAAAGGTAAAGATACTGCACAGGATATCGTTTTCAATGTTCCGGATGATGTAGTGATGACCTATTTAAGGATAGACGTCGGCGAAAACAGCAAACAAGGAAAAATGACGATGAATACTTTTACCTACAAGTATTATGGCAAGAAGTTTGAAACAAAAGGAAATGTATTTTTCCAATACTTCAATCCAACAGAGCAGATTGCTGTAGATTTACCTACTTCTACTATTACCCCAACAGGAAAAGGAACTATGTATGATCCTATATTTTATCCTTATTTGGAAAAACTTTCCCCAGAAATGGATAAACTCGTGAAGCAATAATAAGCAGAAAGCCTATAAAAAAAAGTTACTTCCTTAACGTAGTAACTTTTTTTATTTTACGAATATTGTAACTTAATAAGTTACTGTGTTATGAATAAAGACGCAGTAGCTTTAAGCCACACATTACGCTCACATGAACTACGAAAACAAAGATTCCAGTTACTATTCCAACGTCAGGAAAGATTTGGTCAACCTCATAACAAAAACAGGTGGTTTAAAGGTTATGGAGATTGGCGCTGCCTTTGGCGAAACCCTTTTCCATCTCAAGGAAATCGGTGTGGCCACCGAAGCGGTAGGGGTAGACCTCTTTGAAGATGCCGACAAAAACAACTATAAAAAAATTGACCGTTTCATTTTCGGGAATATTGACCAGCTGGAGCTTCCGGAGTACAAGGATTACTTTGACCTGGTATTGCTGCCCGATGTCCTGGAGCATATAGACGAACCTAAAAAGACACTTATAAAAATTAAGGAATACCTTAAAATTGATGGCGAAGTAATCGTCAGCATGCCCAATATCAGGCATTATTCGGCCTTTGTGAAAATATTCATAAAAGGTGATTTCAGGTATGAGGAAAGTGGTATTTTTGACTATACACATGTGCGGTTCTATTGCAGAAAAAACATCGCAGAACTATTGGAATCGGCCGGTTTCAAAATAATCCACAGTGAAGGATCCATCAGGAACTTCAAAGGGAAGTCTACGGCAAAAATCATCAACATCCTGACTTTCGGCCTTTTTGAAGGGTTTTTGTCAACACAATATTTTTTCAGGATAAAAAAAGCATAGCCAATAAAGGCCATTTGTTTTTTATAAAAAAGGATTATGAATGTCAACCCGGGATTAAAAAAAATAATCACTTCTTCAGGGGTCAATTTTCTTTTCAGGATTTTTGGGCTGCTCGCTTCATTTTTGACCACATTCATTATCTCAAGGCTTTACGGCCTCTCAGATTACGGCAATTATGCATTGGTATTTACCATTTCACAGGCGGCCGCCATGGTCTTTACAATGGGTATTCCCAACACGCTGATCAAGATTATCGGCAACCATGATTTCAGTTACCTCCAGGCCCGGAAATTGTTGCTGAAAGGACTCAAGGTCACCTTGGTTTTGTCTGCAATCCCCATGGCTTTTTTTTATTTTGGTTCGGGTTTTTTGTCTACAACGGTTTTTCACAATTGGCAGCTCGCCAATTATTTCCTGATTGTCACCCTGTCATTGCCTCTGTTTGTGGTGCATGAAATCTTCATCTATTTCTTTATTGCCACCAAGAACTTCATGAAATACAACCTGTTCATGTTTGTGATTCCGAATGTATTGTTGCTGCTTTTCCTTTTCCTGTTTTTTTATTTGGGACTGGCCGGATACTATGCCTTTCTTGCCTTTGCCATTTCGATATTCCTGACTGTTTTGGTGGAGGCATTCCTCATTTTTGAGCTAAAGAAAACCCAGGAAGACATTCCGTTTACAGCCGTTGGCTTACTCAAAACGGCCTCGCCACTCATGTTCAGCGGTTTGTTACTTTACCTCCTGAACTGGACCGATGTAATTATTCTCGGCATGATGGTAGATGAAAAACAGGTCGGTATTTACAACATTGCCTTCAAGGTCGGTAGCGCAGGGTTTTTGGTTATAGTTTCGGTGAGCACCATCATCACGCCCAAAATAGCCGAACTTTACGGCCAGGGAAAAACGACAGAATTAAAGAAACTCATCCAGAACGCGACACGGTTGATTGCCGCGCTGTCTGTTCCGGCGGTTTTGGTACTGATTTTTATGCGCCATTACATCTTGTCATTATTCGGGGCAGAAGCAGTAGAAGGGTCGGCTACTTTGGTGATAGTGGCACTCGGTGTGCTGTTCAGTGCCATGATTGGCAATGTAGACCAGATACTGAACATGACCAACAACCAGAAAGTACTGCGCAACATCACGGCCGCCTGTTTTTTTATCAATGTGCTATTGAACATCCTCCTGGTTCCGTATTACGGCATTGAAGGATCGGCATTTGCCAGTTTGATTACCAACATCATCATCAATCTTTTGTGTTTGTATTACATAAAAAAAAGATTGGGATTTTATACCTTGTTTTAAAAAATGAACACCACACTTTCGGTCATTATTGTCAATTATAACGGATTAAAATACCTTAAAAACTGTTTTGATTCGTTGCATGAAAATTTAAAAGGCATCACTTTTGAAATAATCGTTCTTGACAACAATTCACAGGACGAAAGCTGTTCGTTTATCAAAACCCATTATCCCGGAATAAAACTCATTGAATCAAAAGTCAATTATGGTTTCGGAAAAGGAAACAATGAAGCCGTCAAACAGTCGGTGGGCGATTTTCTGCTGCTCATCAACAATGACACCATTGTCCTGGATCATTTACAGCCGGTTTTAGACCATTTGAAGGCAGACACGTCTATAGGCGCCCTCGGCATCAATATGCTGGACGCCAACAGCCGGTATTTGCCCGTTTCCGGAAACTTTCCGAATGTGGCCAATATGTTCCGGATGAAAAAAATACAGTGCCATAGTGCTGAATTTTCAACAGGAAATTTTTCAAAACCGGAATATGAAGTGGATTGGCTGAGTGGCTCGTTTTTAATGATGACCAAAAAAGTATTTGAGGAAGTGGGTGGTTTTGACGAAGATTATTTTTTGTATGTTGAAGATGTTGACCTGAACCGTAAAATTGCAGACAAAGGCTATAAAAGGGTGTTTCTTCCGGCTTATAAATACATTCACTTTGTGGGCTTCAATACTTCCAAAAACCCCTTGCTGGTGAAAGGGTACGAAATCTACATTGCCAAGCATTTCAAAGGCACGCGTAAAATCGCCGTTTTACTTTCCCTCAAGATAAACAAGTGCATAAAAAACATTAAAAGAATCTTAAAAACAGATTAATTGATTTATTTTTGGAAAGTCTTAAAAGACGGTATTCGATGAAAATAAATGCAACCAAATTTTATACAACATTGTTTGTATTCGCCCTTTTTTCACAATTATATGTGTCGTCTTACAGATTGAATATCGTTTTTCAGCTGCTCTTGTTGGGAATTTATTTTTTTCTGGAAAAGCCCAGGGTTTCGAAATCGTTTGCCGCCCAAATCCTGCCCCTGTTTTATATTTTTGGCATCGGCATTGTAGTTTTTTTCTTCCACAAATACCAAACCTTCAATTTAATCAAAGACATTTCGCATTTCATAAAGCCCATTTTAGGACTTATGGTGGGTTACTTTTTTTACCAAAAGATAAACAATATAAGGGTCTTTGTAAGAACAATAGTACTCTGCGGATTTGTTTCTGCCCTCATCCATTTTATAATTTTATTGACAGTAGGAAACGCCTTTTCCGGAACATTGGAAGCGGTAAGAGAGTACGGAAAAGACAATTACCTGGAACTTTTTTCGATTTTTTTCCTGATTTATTATAAAAAATTCCATCCCACCGACCGGCCGCTTTTCCACTTCAGGGCAAACCACAGGATTATTCTGGCCATATTGCTTATTTCTTGCGTTTTGTATTTTTCAAGAACGATGATTATTGTGGCCATTATTATCCTCTTGTCAATTCACGGCATAACCTACGCCACCAAAACAACCTTGAAGATTTTGGGGTTATTTGTTTTGGCCATAGCCCTACTTTATATTTATCTTTTTTCAGTCAAGATAGAACGTTCGAACTCGGGGTTGGATGCCTTTTTGTTCAAAATAAAAAATGCCCCTTCAGAATTGTTTACCACACGCATAGACCGGGAAGACCACAAAGACCTTTGGGACCACTGGCGCGGATATGAAGCCAAAAGGGCCTTTGCTTTAATGATGGATACGCCTTCCAGTTTTATCATAGGAACCGGACAGGGCTCATTGGTGAATTTAAAATTTGAAGCGCCATTAACCGGAGATGATGAAAAGGGATTAAAATTCATTTCCGAACTGCACAACGGCTATGTGTATGTTTTCTACAAAACGGGAGCTGTCGGATTACTGATTTTATTGGGGTTTTTAATTTCATTGTATAAAAAAATCTATGAAAAGGAAACCAAAAGCAAATTTGCCACCATTTTTGTTTCAGCAATCGGGATTATATTTTTATTCACCACACTCACCATCACCGGAATTTACAATGCAAAAGATGTGATGATATTTATTTTAGGAGCCTTGCTTTTTTACCACAAAGATCAGCAGGACAGCATAATCAGTTGAAAATGAAAAACCTCAGAATTTTTGTTGATTGTCATGTTTTTGAAGGGAGTTTTCAAGGAACAACTACCTATCTCAAAGGAATTTATCTTGAAATGATCAAGGACAACACCTGTCAGTTTTTTTTTGCCGCAAACAACACGGCCAACATCAAAACTGTTTTTGGCGAACATCCGCATGTTCATTACCTGAAGTATACCTCCAAAAATAAATTCTACCGCCTGTTAATTGACATCCCCAGGTTGATTAAGCAAAACAAAATTGATTACGCACACTTTCAATACATCGTTCCGCCCATTAAACTTTGTAAATACATCACCACCATACACGATGTGCTGTTTTTGGATTACCCCGAATATTTTCCGTTGGGCTATCGGATAAAAAATAAATTCCTGTTCGGATGGAGCGCCAAACATTCAGATATTGTATTGACCGTATCTGAGTTTTCAGAAAAGCAGTTACAGCACCATTTCGGAATAAAAAACATATTGGTTACCCCCAATGCAGTTGATCCGGTTTATTATCAAGAGTATGATAAAGATGAGGTTAAGCGCAGTGTAAAAGACAAGTATAAACTTGACCGCTATTGGTTGTATGTAAGCCGTTGGGAGCCCAGAAAAAACCACCTGCAGTTGCTTAAGGTTTTTGTTGAAAACGGGTTTTATAAGGACTTTTCCTTGGTTTTTATCGGAGACAAAGCAATAGAAGACCACGCCTATGCAAAATATTACAAGGACTTGTCGGACAAAGTAAAATCAAAAATCCTGACCCTCAATAAAGTCAATTTTGAAGCCCTGCTGTTGATTTTGAGGGGTGCTGATTTGTCGGTTTATCCTTCTTTTGCAGAAGGATTCGGAATTCCGCCATTGGAGGCTTTGGCGGCAAAAATTCCTTCCATCTGCTCCAATACAACTGCAATGGCCGATTTTGACTTCATGAAAGCGGATCTGTTTTCTCCGTTTGACAAACAAGACATGCTACGCGCCATACACAAGGCACTTTCAGAAAACACAGATCCTTCCAAGGTGGAACTGTTGCGGCAGAAATACAATTGGAAGGGATCGGCCCAAATACTCAGGAACAGTATAAAATAGGTCACAGCAATACTGTAGTTGTTAAATTTTCCAATGACTTTCAATGCCAACTAAAAAATGGTATTTTTGCTAACGCTAAAAAAACCTGCTGCATGAAAATCGCCATTTTAGGAACAAGGGGCATTCCAAATTACTACGGAGGATTTGAGCAGTTTGCCGAATATTTCTCGGTGTACCTGGCAGAAAAAGGACACGAAGTATACGTTTACAACTCCCACAACCATCCGTATCAGGAAAAGACCTTCAAAGGGGTCAACATCATCCATAAATATGATCCGGAATACAAAATAGGCACGGCCGGCCAGTTCATTTATGACCTGAACTGCATTCTTGATCTGCGTAAACGGAATTTCGATATCGTGTTGCAATTGGGGTATACCAGCAGTTCTGTTTGGTGTAAGCTGCTGCCCAAAAAATCCATCATCATCACCAACATGGACGGCCTGGAATGGAAGCGCACCAAATATTCCAAAATGGTACAGAAAGTGCTTTTGTTTGCCGAAAAACTGGCCGTCAATAGCAGTGACTACCTCGTTTCAGATTCCATCGGGATAGAAAAATACCTGAAAAACAAGTACGGCGTCAATTCTACCTACATCGCCTATGGCGCCAACCTTTTTGTCGGTCCCAACCAAAACCTGCTGGACCAATATGGTGTTGAAAAGCACCAATACAACCTGATTTTGGCACGTCTGGAGCCGGAAAACAATATTGAAACCATACTCGATGGCGTGGTGCTGGCCAATGACCCTACACCCATGCTCGTCATCGGAAACCACAACACCAAGTTTGGCAATTACCTGAAGGAAAAATTCAAGGATTATCAGCAAATACGGTTCATGGGGGCCATTTACAAACTGGAACACCTTGATAATTTAAGGTATTTTTCCAATTTGTATTTTCATGGGCATTCGGTAGGCGGAACCAACCCTTCGCTCTTGGAGGCCATGGCTTCAAACGCACTGGTCATTGCCCATAAAAATGAGTTCAATGCTGCCATTTTACAGGAAAATGCTTATTATTTTTTAAATGCGGAAGAAGTGAAAAATTTGCTTTTAAAAATCAAAAAAATTGATAACTTGCAACTCATACAGAATAATGTAAAAGCCATTGCCGAAGAATACAATTGGAATACAATAAATGACAAATATTTACAACTTTTTCAGCAATGCGTTGCCCAGGACAATTAATTTTTTTAAGAATCCTTCCGTTTTTATTTACCTGCTGGCAGCCATTTTGGCGACCATCCCCCTGAAGAATATTTTTGTCAGCATTGCCATCATCATTTTTGTAGGTACGGCTTTATTCCAATATAAAAAAAAACCGATTGTTGTTGATTGGGTACTTATTTTTCCGGTCTTGTTTTACCTGCTCATGGTATGCTCCATTTTCTGGACCCGTGACAGGGAACTTACCCTGAACGGCTTACAGAAAGAATTGCCCTTTTTGTTCATTCCGTTGGCTTTTTTGTTGATTCCGAAAATCAGCCGTCAGCAAGCGTATAAAATATTCCGTTTTTTCAGCCTCGCCATGGCTGTTTATGGGGTGTATTACCTGCTCAAGGCCATGATCCGTTACTTCCTGAGTGGTGATTCGGGCGTTTTTTTCTACCATGAACTCGTGACTGCAGAGCTCAATGCCATTTATGTTTCGATATTTGCCTCTTTCGGGATTTTCTATTTTGTGTCGCTGGTCCGCAAAAAAACCATTGACAAAC